>CAZQTM010000012.1:0-22379 GCA_964595855.1 uncultured Lachnospiraceae bacterium
ACCGTTACTCTTTCAATTACATTATTCTTACATACAAACCGAACATAACTTTCATTCCTGGTAATGATAATCTGTGCTACATCTATTGATATCGTTGTCCCAATGTGTACGACTCCCTTTACCGTAATACTTGCTGCCTGTCCTATTGCCATACGCTTTGCCAGTTCTTGTTTATCTTTTGCAATCTGATCTACTCTCTTATATATCTCATCTTTCTTCGTATTTAATTTAAACAAAACATCCTTCTGCTGTTTGGAAAAAAACTCCGGGTTTACTTTTCGAAGCTGTAATATCTTTGTCATATTACCAATAATATTATCCACTTCTATTTTTAGTAAATGTTCTTCTTTTAATAAATCAGAGATAGTCTGATAATCTTCTTCTTTTAATCCTGCATGAAGCATCGTCCTAGATTCTGATAAATTACCGGAATTGCTGATTGTAATACCTTTTAAGCCATGTGAATAACCACCAATAAGGCTACCCCGCTTTCCTTTTAAGATAATCTGCCCAGATGCATTGACTGTTGAATTAATAATAGAATTCGCATTAACATCCAAAAAGGCATCAACTTGTGTATACTCTATAAAATCTGCGTAAACACTTCCTCTGGCAGAAATTTTCCCTTTTCCGCCTCCCTGTATACCCTTTTGTAGAATAATATCACCACCTGCAAATATTTTTGCACTGGAAACTGTTCCTTTGATATTGACATTTCTTCCTGCTCGAATCACAACACCCGCTTCTACATTTCCAGAAATGATAATATCACCATAAAATTCTATTGTTCCCGTAATCAAATCAACATCACCGTTAATTTCATGTACCGTCAGAATTTCAATATTTCCATTCGTATAAGATATCTTTCCAGATTCTTTTGCAGTATATTCGTTTGTTTCCTCATTCCGTTCAATGTTCTTACCGCGAAGAACCGGCAGATCCTTTACGTACTTCGGAATTAACTCTGCGCCTGTTACGGTATATCCCTTTTCACCTTGTTTAGATGGAATATATCTTGCAATCACATCACCAGCTTTAACATTCTCCAATTTACCCATGGCAGAATAATCAACCGTTCCATCCTCACGTATGGCAGGCGTTCGTTTTTCATCCCGGCTGAAGAAAAAATCAAAGTGACCATCTTCACCCTGTATAATAGGCTTTCCCTCTGCTACAACAACCTCTTTATCATATAGCTCACCCTTTGCCAGACGACTTAACACGTCATCTTTATAGCCTATGACTACCTTATTTTTACGCAGTTCACTAATAATTGCTTCAACCGAATATTTATGTTCCTGACAAGGATCTTTTAAAAGTACGCTGGCATTCATTAAATCATTCGAAACAAAAACAGTAATGCTACTTTCTATCACACCATTATTAGAGTGGTCTTCCTTACTTTCCACTCCATTTTGTTCCTTCTTAAGTTGTGCCCGTAATTCCTCTAACTGCTGTGGAGTTAATTTTTTCAATTCCCCCATAAAATATCCTCCAGAACACACAAATAAAGGCAATGATCAAAATGATATCATTACCTTTATTATAACATCTTAGTGTTAAGCAACCAACTATTATTTATAGTTTTGCTTATTTCTGTAATTTAATCAATTGTTTTGTAACCTCTTCTAACATCTGACGGTATCTTGCAAGTTTTTCTTTTTCTTCTGTCACTTTTGATTCAGGAGCTTTTGATAGGAATCTTTCGTTTGAAAGCATACCATCTGCTCTTTTAATCTCTCCCTGCAAGCGGCTTTCTTCCTTCTTAAGCCTTGCAATCTCCTGTGAGATATCAACAAGATCTGTAAAAGGCATGTAAACATTTGCATCAGGGATTACAACTGAAACTGCATCATCTGATATCCCGGACTTATCATTTTGTACGATAACCGAAGATGCATATGATAAAGAAGCAAAGAAAAGTTTTCCTTCTTCAAATACCTGTCTGATATCCTCTTTATCACTAACGACAAAAACCTGGGCTTTTCGGCTCGGCGCAACATTCATACTGGTACGTGCATTCCTTATTCCGCGAACTGCCTCTTTAATTGTCTCGATATCCTTTTCCTCCTTTGAAAAATCTTGGGATTCTTCAAAAACAGGCCATTTTGATATCATAATTGATTCTTCTTCTGACTGTATTGTACAGAAAATCTCTTCTGTTAAAAATGGCATATAAGGATGAAGAAGTTTTAATGTATCTATCAGTACTGTCTTTAATGTGAATAAAGCAGCATTCTGACTTTTTGCATCGTCACTGTTGTATAATCTTGGTTTTACCATTTCAATGTACCAGTCACAGAATTCATCCCAGATAAAATCATATACCTTCTGTACCGCAATTCCCAATTCAAAGTGATCCATGTTATCCGTTACTTCCCGGATAATATGATTCAGTTTTGAAAGGATCCATTTATCTACCGGCTCCAATGAATTCAATTCTACCGATTGTATCTTTTTGCCTTCCATATTCATCATGATAAACCGTGAAGCATTCCATACTTTGTTTGCAAAATTACGGCTGGCTTCCACTCTCTCATTATAAAAACGCATATCATTTCCAGGTGCATTTCCTGTAATTAATGTGAGTCTTAACGCATCTGCGCCATACTGGTCTATTATCTCAAGTGGATCAATTCCATTTCCCAATGATTTTGACATCTTTCTACCCTGAGAATCCCGAACTAATCCGTGAAATAAAACTGTTTTGAATGGTCTTTCACCCATCTGTTCATATCCGGAAAAAATCATTCTGATAACCCAGAAGAAAATAATGTCATAACCGGTAACCAATACATCTGTCGGATAAAAATAGGAAAGATCCTCTGTCTTTTGTGGCCAACCAAGTGTTGAAAACGGCCAAAGTGCAGATGAAAACCATGTATCCAGTGTATCTGGGTCTTGTGTAAAGTGTGTAAATCCACAATCCGGACACTTTCCAGGCATTTCTTTTGCCACTACTATTTTTCCACATTCATTGCAATAATAAGCAGGAATTCTGTGACCCCACCATAATTGTCTTGAGATACACCAATCACGGATATTATCAGTCCAGTTAAAATATGTCTTTTCCATTCTCTCAGGAATCAGCTTGATATCACCATTTTTAACAGACTCTACTGCAGGTTTAATCAGCTCATCCATTTTCACGAACCACTGTTTTTTAATCATAGGTTCGATTGTTGTCTTACATCTATCGTGTGTACCTACATTATGGCTGTATTCCTCTATACGAACTAATAAACCTAACTCATCCAATTCTTTAACAATTGCATTTCTGGCTGCATAGCGGTCCATTCCTTCAAACTTACCACCATTCTTATTAACGGTAGCATTATCATTCAAAATATTGATTTCTGCAAGGTTATGTCTCTTGCCAACCTCAAAATCATTTGGATCATGAGCCGGAGTAATCTTAACAACACCAGTTCCAAATTCCATATCTACATAATCATCTGCAATGATCGGTATCTCCCTGTTTACAATAGGAAGCATGACCGTCTTTCCAATAAGATTTTTATATCTGTCGTCCTTTGGATTTACTGCAACAGCAGTATCTCCTAACATCGTTTCCGGTCTCGTTGTAGCAAATTCCAAGAACCTGTCTGTTCCTAAAATTGGATACTTAATATGCCAGAAATGGCCTGCCTGTTCCTGATATTCTACCTCTGCATCTGAGATAGATGTGTTACAAACCGGGCACCAGTTAATGATACGGCTTCCTTTATAAATCCATCCTTTTTCATGCATTTTGCAGAAGACTTCGGTAACCGCTTCATTGCATCCTTCATCCATGGTAAAGCGTTCTCTGTCCCAGTCACAGGAGGAACCCAATTTTTTAAGCTGACTGATAATTCTTCCGCCATATTCCTTTTTCCATTCCCATGCACGCTCTAAAAATCCTTCACGTCCAAGATCATCTTTTGAAATGCCTTCCTTTTTCAAGGTCTCAATAATCTTTACCTCTGTAGCAATGCTGGCATGATCCGTACCCGGCTGCCATAAGGCATTGTAACCCTGCATTCTTTTATATCGAATCAAAATATCCTGCATAGTATTATCAAGTGCGTGACCCATGTGTAACTGTCCAGTAATATTTGGGGGTGGAATTACAATGGTAAATGGGGTCTTCGTTTTATCTACTGTAGCATGAAAATACTTTTTTTCTAGCCATTTCTGGTAGATTCTGTCTTCGATTCCCTTTGGATCGTATGTTTTTGCCAATTCTTTGCTCATCTTGTCTCTCCTCTTTAAAAAAACGCCCTTTACTGACTGATATCAGCAAAGGGCGAATCATCGCGGTACCACCTTTGTTTATTTGAATCTGTAGCATTCAAATATCTCACCGGCTCTATAAAGCCGTATCCTTTAACGGGGATGAAGCGTGGAAACTTACTGTAATTCAGTCTCCCGATTCAAAAGCTACTTTCCGGACTCCTTCCTTCAAATTTCCTTTCAGCCTTAGGGAAATTTTCTCTTTTAAGGGGTTGTACGTACTCCTCTTTATCACCATCTTTCACTAACAACTAATATAGTAAATAGAATTTCGTTTGTCAACTAAACATGAATAACATTTTCATAAAATATATCATTTCCGCCTTTTCGCTTTACATCATACATTCTCTCATCTGCTTTTTGATAAAGCTCATGGAAATAATTTCCATCCTCCTTTGAAAAAGCTATACCTGCACTGATAGAAAATTTTACTTCATAATTATAATAATCCTGAAGGCTATGGACACTTCTGGAAAATTCTCTAAAACTTTCATAAATATTATTTTTATCTATAACCTCCGGGATAAAAACAACAAATTCGTCTCCTCCAAATCGACTAAGAACATCACATTGCGAAAAATGATTCTGCATTTTCTGTGCAATCTGTTTTAGCAGATCATCTCCACTGATATGTCCCATGGTATCATTTATTATCTTAAATTTATCAATATCAAATAGTATCAGTGCAGACTGTTTCTCATTTTTCTCCAGTAAATGCGTTATTTTTCTTTCTGCCATTCCCCTGTTATATAAACCGGTCAACCAGTCAATTCCTGCCAATTGTTTTAACGTTTCCATTTTGATATAATATCGATAAGCCAAAGCAATTACCAACACCATTATGAATTTAATGCAAAGACCAACACCGGCCATAATATTGTTTCTCTTTGTCTGTGTTAATGATTTATATGGCTGAGATATAAAAAGAAACCAATTGTTTATCCCTATCGGGACATAATAACAGTCATGTTTTTGTCCATTATATGTAAATTTTATTATCGAACCCTGATTATTAGCTAAATCGTTTTGTACATCTTCAGTCGTTTTATTATTATCAAATGATACCGTCTCACATAATGTGTAAATATCTTCTTCTTTTCCGTTATACTGTTTACATGACTCAAAAAGAATCTGACCATCACCATCGAAAATCTGGGTATATCCTTTATTATTGAAACACTTTATTTTCATGACATCCGACAACTGATCTAGTGCGTATATTCCTATCAAAATACCTGAGACATGATCACCATAATAAATAGGTGCATATATAACTACATTTCTTTCTCCGTTTACCCTAGAGCTCTGTGCCTTTGATATCCCACTATTCCCCTTTAATGCATCAATTAAATAGTCCCTGCCAGCCGCGTTTGAAGATGTTTGGGATGAGGAAATTGCAGTTCCATCTTCTTTTGTCAGCCACATCCTTGTAAAATTAGTCTTTTCATTAATCCGTGCTAACTTCTCAATTGATTCAGTCGAATGAATATCCTCAACATTGCGATATTCTTCTGCTAATGCTTCAACAAGCATAACGGAATCCTGCATCCTTCTATTTACTGATTCTGCTAATTGATTTCCAGTTTCCGTAAGCTGTTCATCATATTGCTTATCAATTCTTTCTGAGTTGTAGTTTATATAAGAATAGATTGAAAATAACAAAAAAACTATAAATGCTGCTGCTATCATACACTGGCTTTTGTTGGATAAAAAAAATCTCATTTTCCCCTTCATCCATACCACCTCTATATTTTGTGATTCGTAATCACTGATACTAGATTATTAAAACATTTTTATTATAACACATAGTTCTTTGGTACTACAACAAAAATTTATTTTATATGTAACTGGACTGCTCATATATTTCAATACTGGTACTTTTTATAACTCCACTTTATTGTATAATGACTACAACAGTTAGCTGATACGTATTATTTCAGGAGGAGCTATTATGAAACATGAAAAATTATTGAAGATTGTATTTACAGGTGTTTTTGCAGCATTATCCTATGTAGTATTTACTTTTTTACAAATTAAAATAACACTTCCGGGAGGCGATGCAACCTCTATTCACCTTGGAAATGCGGTATGTGTACTTGGAGCACTGCTACTTGGCGGAATGTATGGTGGTTTAGGCGGTGCAATTGGTATGACAATTGGTGATTTATTTGATCCGGTATATGTGATCTATGCCCCTAAAACATTTATATTAAAGCTGTGTATTGGCTTGATCACTGGTCTTGTTGCCCATAAAATTGGAAAGATCACATTATTAACAAATAAAAAAGAAGTGTTAAAATGGACCATACTTGCTACAGTAAGCGGCCTATTGTTCAATGTTATTTTCGACCCACTCATCGGATATTTTTATAAACTTTTGATTTTAGGTAAACCTGCAGCAGATATTACACTCGCATGGAATATTGCATCAACTTCGATTAACGCTGTAACGTCAGCTATTTTATCTGTCTTTGTATATATGGCTTTACGTCCGGCACTACTGAAATCGGGCATGTTCTTTACTCTCAGTAAAAAAGACAGGATAAGTAAGGATTCCTTACTGTAAAATATTCTACAATAGGAGATTTTATGGAATACACAATACCCAAGAAGTTAGCAGTTATTAATGATATTGCAGGATACGGCCGCTGTTCTCTCTCAGTGGCCTTACCTGTTATTAGTGCAATGAAGGTACAGGCCTGTCCAGTACCAACCTCATATTTTTCAAATCATATGGGGTTTCCTTCTTATTTTTCAAAAGACCTTTCAGATAGTCTGAATGAGTATTTACTGCAATGGGAAAATTTGAACTTATTATTTGATGGAATTTATTGCGGTTATCTTAACAGCTTAGCACAGATGAAGATCATCACCTCATTTATTTTATTTCAAAAAAAAAGTACGGAAAGCAACTGCAAAGTTATTATTGATCCAGTAATGGGGGATCATGGAACGCCATATAAAAGTATTACTTCTCTATTCTGTGATTCCATGAAATCCTTTATTAAATATGCGGATATTCTTACCCCCAATTTAACAGAGGCCTGTATATTAACGGATACTCCCTATTTATTACATCCATCTGAAGAAGAACTTTTTTCTGTTGCGAGTAAACTGCAGAAGATGGGAGCCGGGAAAGTAGTCATAACCGGCATTCCAACATTTTTATCCGATACAAACCGGAATGGAATAGCAAATTACATTTATGAAAGTGAAACAGTCTGCCATCTGCTAAAAGGAGAAATCTGTGGTGAAAGCAGACCCGGCACAGGTGATCTGTTTGCATCCATAGTAGCTTCTGATTCAGTTAATTCTATGAATTTCTCAGAATCTGTAAAGAAAGCATCTGACTTTGTAAGACTATGCACACGAGTTTCACATGAACTTAATATTCCAACCGCACAAGGTGTTTGTTTTGAAAATTTCATAAATCAGTTATAGAAAATTTTTTATAAAAAGATATTGACATATTTTTTAATTTGTTTTATATTCAGAATCAATAAGAGAAACCGTTGAGAAAAAGTAGTAAGCTTATTTGGATATCTCAGAGAGCTGCAGGTGGTGAGATTGCAGCATGGAAGAATTTGCTGAATGGATTTTCGAGGGTGACCTGAACTAATAGTAGGCGTCACCGGGATTCGGACCCGTTACCAATCCGACATGTATACATGTACATGAATAAAGTGGACTTTCGTCAATTTGAGTGGAACCGCGATAATAATCAGATTATTACCGTCTCAAGCATTAGCTTGGGACGGTTTTTTATTTTGTTTATCAAAATAAAATTCCATGGTCTTGATGGCTTTATCTTATTAATAAAAATAAAGCAAAGAAAGAGGAAACAAAAATGAAAAAGAAAATGATGAGCGTACTAATCTCTGCAGCCATGATTGCTGCACTCGTAACCGGATGTGGAACAACAACTGCAAATACAGCTTCAACTGAGGTTGCTTCAACTGAAGTTGTATCCTCCGATTCTGCATCTTCTCAAACTACGTATAAAGTAGGTATCGTACAGTATGTGGATGATGCTTCCTTAAACCAGATTGAAAATGCCATTGAAGCTGAACTGACTGCGAAAGGAAAAGAGCTGGGTGTTACTTTTGATTTTGCAGACTATACCTATAATGGTCAGGCCGATTCTTCTACTTTAAATCAGATTGCAACGGACCTGGTAGCTGAAAAAGTAGATGTCATAATACCAATCGCTACACCAACTGCAATGATTATGCAGGCTGCTACAGAAGATAATCCGATACCAATCGTATTTTCAGCTGTCAGTGATCCTTTAACTGCTGGCCTTGTTAAGGAAATGAACGCTCCGGGTTCTAACATTACCGGAACCAGTGACGCTTTTAATACAGATTCTCTAATGGATCTGATGTTTACAGCTAACCCTGACATCAAGTCGGTAGGTCTTCTTTATAATAAAAGTGAGGATGCTTCCACTGCTGCAATTAAAGCTGCAAAAGCTTACTGTGATGCAAAAGGTGTTACTTGCGTAGAAAAAACCGGAACAAATAATGATGAAGTATCTCTTGCCGCTGATGCTTTGGTAGCTGCCGGCGTTGATGCAGTATTTACCCCAACTGATAATACTATTATGACAGCTGAGCTTGCCATATATGAAAAGTTTGCTGACGCAAAAATTCCTCACTATGCAGGTGCTGATTCTTTTGCATTAAATGGTGCATTCTGTGGATTTGGAGTAAATTACATTGATCTTGGTAAAGCTACAGCCGATATGGCTGTTGATATCCTTGTCAATGGTGCAGACCCTGCTACGACTCCTGTACAAACAATGTCAAATGGTATTGCAACCATTAATACAGATGTTGCATCTTCCATCGGATTAGACTATAGCAAATTCAAAGATATGTGTGAACAGGTTAAAGAAATTAAAACTGCAGAAGACTTTCAGTAGATTTTGTTAGTTTATTGGAAACATCATAATATTTCTGATATAGTATTAATATGTTCATAATGAAAAACTCAGCCATAATAATTATGGCTGGGTTTTCATCATTTTCTTTTTCTACCTATTTTAAATGGAGGTTAATTCATATGAGTTCCATCTTTACATTATCCATTGCCCAAAGTGCTTTGGAACTGGGCAGTATTTATGCTCTAGTAGCTCTTGCCCTGTTTATCTCTTTTTCAATTTTAAATATTGCAGATTTATCAACAGATGGCTGCTTTACATTAGGCTGTGCTGTGTGTGCCATGGTAACAATATCCGGTCATCCAATCCTTGCCTTATTTGCGGCTATGTTTGCCGGTATTTGTTCCGGTTATATAACTGCCTTTTTGCAGACTAAAATGGGGATTGAATCCATTCTTGCCGGAATTATAGTTAATACAGGGCTGTATACAATTAATATCGCCGTGATGGGTTTTGCTTCAAACGTAAACCTGTTTAAGTGCGATACAATTTTTTCAATAGCAAAAAATTTATTTGGCGCAACCTGGTATAAAATCATCGTAGTAGTTATCATTGTCATACTGATTGGTATATTACTATCCATCTTTCTAGGTACAAGACTCGGATTATCCATACGTGCGACCGGTGATAATGCAGATATGGTCCGCGCCTCCAGCATCAATCCAACTTTCACAATTACAGTAGGCCTTTGCCTGGCAAATTCATTAACCGCACTTTCAGGTGGCATACTGGCCCAATACCAAAAATCCTGTGACATAAATCTTGGAACCGGCATGGTAACAATAGCGCTTGCAAGCCTTATTATAGGAGAATCCCTAATGGGTAAGGGTTCCATGTTAAAACGTGTACTTGGAGTTGTACTCGGCAGTTGTCTATATCGTTTTATTGTAGCAATCGCATTAAGACTAAATGTACCTGCTGAATGTTTGAAACTTGTTTCTGCAATTATTGTAGCTGCTGCAATTGCTTCCCCATATATGAAAAATAAAATAGCATTTATGAGACAAAAACGGTTAGCTATAAGGCAAAACAGGAATGGAGGTATTCAGTAATGTTAACTATACAATCTATTTCTAAGACATTTAACCCAGGAACCGTAAATGAAAAGAGGGCCTTAAATAATGTAAGTCTTGAACTTAATGACGGTGACTTTGCAACCATCGTCGGAAGCAATGGTGCCGGTAAATCCACCATGTTCAATGCCATAACGGGATCCTTTTATGTGGATAACGGACAGATTATTCTTGATGGTGAAGATATTACATATCAAAAGGAATATATAAGAAGTAAAAATATTGGACACCTGTTTCAGGACCCATTAAAGGGTACTGCCCCCCATATGACAATAGAAGAAAATATGGCACTGGCCTTTCTTCGTACGGCACGCAGTAAGAATGCCTTCTTTAGCAGAATCAATAATAATGACAAGGCAAAATTCAGAGAACAGCTTTCCAGACTAAATATGGGATTAGAAGACCGCATGAAGCAGCCTGTTGGTTTACTCTCCGGTGGGCAGCGTCAGGCACTAACTCTGGTCATGGCTACAATGGTTACACCCAAAATCCTTTTACTGGATGAGCATACTGCTGCTTTAGATCCCGCAACAGCTGAGCAGGTACTAACACTTACAAGAAATATTATCTCGGATAGAAAAATTACCTGTCTTATGGTTACTCATAACATGCATCAGGCGCTTGAGCTTGGCAATCGAACACTCATGATGGACAGTGGCGATATTA
Organism: uncultured Lachnospiraceae bacterium; assembly: GCA_964595855.1. Lineage (GTDB taxonomy): Bacteria > Bacillota > Clostridia > Lachnospirales > Lachnospiraceae > RGIG8767. Next base: position 10,957 of record CAZQTM010000012.1, read on the forward strand.
TACTTGATATCAGTGGTGAAGCCCGTAATAAAATGACAGTAGACAATTTACTGGAACAGTTTAGAATCAACGCAGGTAAGCAACTTGATAATGATCGAATCTTAATGTCAACCTAATAAGGTTCCTAACGAAAAAGAGGCGCGTACGTAAAGTACACACCTCTTTTTTCAGTTAGTATGTTATTGCTCAGGCATAATGATTGCAGCAATGATATATGCCAGTAAACCTGCTCCACCTGCCAATGAGAAAATGACCCAGAGTATACGTACCACTGTTGCATCTACATTAATATAATCTCCAATGCCTGCACATACACCACATATCATTCTGTTGGTTGCAGATTTCGTTAATTTTTTTGGTTCATTATCCATTTCTTTTTCCTCCATATATTTTGATTATATATTAACATTATTAATTAGTAAATGTTACCTCTAAACTACCCATAGAACATTCTAAATTAAAATTTGAATCTGCCCCATTATCTATATCTCTTTCAGATGACACACCAGCAAAATTGATTCCTCCTACTCTGAGGTTACCTACTGCACATTCCAAATCATAGTTATGGTCATCTTCGCTTCCTTCAAGTGACAGGACAAGTTCACCCATAGAACATTCTGCATTAAGATCTCCTGTAATCGCTCCCTTTAAAGCAAAACGTCCCATTCCTACATTTACTTCGGCATTCTTAACATCTGCATTTTTTATTGTGGTAGAACCTGCTCCAACTTTGATGTTCATTTCATCAGCAAATAAATCACTGATTACTATTCTTCCTGCACCAAGATCCATATCGATCTCTTTTGTTCTTAATGTTTCTGCATCAAAATCGCTCGCGCCAGCTGAAATATCTACTTTATCAAAGGTCAAATCTTTCGGTAACGAAATATGAATAGTTCCACCATCACTGACATTGCTTCTTAAGCCCTTAACATACAGTGTATCATCATTCCTATAAATTTGTACTTTTCTCATGTCCTCTGTATGTATTGAAATGTCTTCATCATTCGTATCATTAATATCTATTTTACCTGCTCCTATATCAATATTAAGGCTCCTTAATCCTTTTGTCTCTACCTTCTTATCCACATCATCTTTGAATATTTCCTGATCATCATCAAAGAAATCTTCATCATGAATATCACTATCAAATGTCCAATATGGATGATGACCACGCCACACCCATGAATAGGATAATTCCCCGTTTTCAGCCATTGTTTTAGCTAATCTTAAGCCTCCACCTGCAACCGCTCCAAGTGTTACAACAAAGCCAATAACTATGAAGACTACTGCAGCTATGATAAATCCTTTTGTAACTTTATTCATTTTAAACAACCTCCTTCTTATCAAAAGGTTTTCTACAAAGATTTACAATACCCCTAACCATTGGTGGAACTCCTTTTACCAAAATCCAGACTCCCAAAACTGCAAGTAAAATTCCGATACCCAAAAGTAACAAGGATACACCTAAAACTAACAATCCAACAACAGGAGATACAAACATAGTAGCAATTCCGGCAATAAATGTAGCGATACCAGCCACACAAAGAGCAACTCCTGCTACTAAAACTGCAATAAGTACTCCAACCACTGCACAGATAATTCCAAACAGCGTAGAAAGAATTGCAATTCCAATTGGACCTAAAATAGGTAATGCAAAAATACATACGATAACAAGAAGGGCTATCATACCACCACTCATCTTTTTCTTATTTTGAAAACCTCTATCCTGACTGCTCATTCCACGGTTTGCAATTTCATCCTGATTTTTCTTTTCATATGCTGAAAAACCTTTTTCTGTAAATTCACCCTCTGTTCCCTCATGATCATTCAAACCATCTTTTATTATTGCTGCAACTTTTTCAGGTGTTCCTAACGATGCTATTACTTCTTGTTCATTCTCCACTCCGGCATCATTGAAATAATCATTATAATATTCCAATGCTTCCCTTTTTTCACTATCTGGGATATCTGAAAGTAGTCTTTCCAATTCTCCCATAAACTCCAACCTATTCATTAGCGATTCCTCCCTCAAACATACTGGACACTTTTGCGGAATATTTCTTCCATTCACTTTCATACAGATGCAACTGTGCATCACCACGTTCTGTTATTTTATAATATCGTCTGTTTCTACCTGCACATTCCTTATCATAAACCTCAAGGCACTCATCCTTTTGTAGTCTTCTAAGAACCGGATATAATGTAGATTCAGAAAGTTCTATGATCTGACGGACTTCCTGTGTTATTTTATAACCATACGTTCCTTCCGTTTCCTTTGATACAACGGCTAAGACAATCGCATCTAATAACGCAGCTCCTGTATTAAAAACCATTTTCTATCTCCTTTCTTCCTATCGTCTCATCCTAAATACCATTTAAATATATGAAATGATATCCGGGTATAATATAGTATTTCTATATAACAATATAAATAACTATAATATTATATGACGTATAATATTGTTTGTGCTTATACTATATTATATATAATATTGCTTGTCAACATATATTATATTAAACAAACCTTAACCGTTTCTTAAAAAAGCAGAAAAAAACCCAGATATCAACGATATCTGGGTTTAATGGATTATTCCATTTCTTACAAAGCTATAAATTATTCAGCGTCTGTTGTTGTTGTAGCTTCTTCTGTTGTTGTTGCTTCTGTTGTTGCTTCTGTTGTTGCTTCTGTTGTTGTTGCTTCTGTTGTTGTTGCTTCAACTGTTGTTGTAGCTTCTTCTGTTGTTGTTGCTACTTCTGTAGATTCAGCAACTACTGTAGATTCTTCTACTGCTGCTTCGCTTCCACATGCTACCATTAAAGATCCTGCTACCATAACTGTTGCTAAAACTGCTACTAATTTTTTCATAATAAATCTCCTCCATAAATTACAATATGTTTTGTGAAAGGTTATTTCCTTTCAACAAAAGTGAGTATACTACAGGGAAAAATATTTGTAAATAGATTTTGCACAAATTTTGAACGAATTATGAATTTCATAAGTTTATGTTCATATTTTGTTCATATTGTGCGTTATATTTAACAATAGTATCGTTATAAACATTTCTTATTTTGTACATATTTACTTGTTTATGGATATTTGGAGTGTTTTTTAATCCAAAAAACAATATATCTTAATCATTTCTTCAGATATTTTCTACATTATATACAAAAATCACCTACATAAATAGATATACACACAATAAATAATTTACATAAAGTATATCATGTTATCATATTTATTTATTTTTCAATATATCCCACTCATTTTTTTTGCAACTTTGACTTCATAAAAGCTGAATCTTAGTATGAATTTGTGGAAAACCAAAAACGAGTTTATCAAAGAAATCCACTGTTTCCACATAGTTATCCACATCACAAATAATTTGTCCTGCATTTTTAAATTGTCGTTCTTGCAAAAATTTATTGATAATTTGTTATAAAATAAATGCTTTATAGTTCTTATTTCCCATAAACATAATTAATGGTTTCTAATAATTATGTTAAGTTATCCAGTCGTCCCAAAATCTCTGCATATACATATCTATAGAGGTATGATCTACTACGTCAAAATGATTCCATTCCCTCGGAAATAATTTTCTATACGAAGAAAATAAAAAGCGTTCATCAAGCAATGCTACTATTCCAATATCCTCATTTGTACGTATTACGCGTCCCGCCGCCTGCAATACCTTATTCATACCCGGATACAGATACGCATAATCATAGCCATTCCCATCTCTTTCATCAAAGTAGCTTTTTATGAGTTCTCTTTCCAGACACACCTGTGGAATTCCTGTCCCGATTATGATAGCCCCAATCAAAGAATCATTTTTTAAATCAATTCCTTCACTGAAAATTCCTCCCATTACGCAAAACCCGACAAGACTCTTATCTTGCTCCACCTCAATATCCAAGTTTATCTTACCACTTAAATCAATCAGATTATTACCTGTAAAGCGATTCACAAATGCTTCCCTTTCTTCTTCCTTCATAAAATCACTTTGCACTAAACACTCCACATCTTCATCATCACCATACAATTCTACATAAGCATCATATACATTTTGTAAAAAAGTATGTGAAGGGAAAAATGAAAAATAGTTACCAGTACGTTTCTTCACTATCTGATATATATAGGAAGCAATTTTTTTGTACTCCGATATTCCTCTTCTCGTATACTTACTGGTAACATCATTGGCTATCATAAGAGCACGTTTTTCAGAATCAAAGGTCGACTCAGCATATACTTCATAATCTTCATCTGTTCCACCCAATAATTTCTTATGGTACCGGATGGGGAGTAACGTAGCAGAAAAGAGAATGGTACTGACACCCCTTTCCATACATGCTGCAAGATTTTTCGATGGATCCACGCAAAAAAGTTTTAATACAAAAGATCCATCGGATTGTAAGAAATCATATGTTATATACTTATTGTCCATTATTTCATATATTAATAAGAAGTGAGAGACCTTAAAATAAAATTCCAGGACTTCCTCTCTGACCGGACTTTCATCATGATTTTCAAGATAATCCTCCATGGTTGTGTATAATCTTTCCAGTGCTCTTACAAATACACTGATATCATCCAGGACTTTGCTTTCATTACATTCTCTCTTTTGCATCAGAAACTCATGATTACATTTTTCAAGCTGCTTTGACATTATAGTATCGTACACTTTTACTGTCTTTTTCAATGTAAGAAAATCTTCCTTAACTAACTCAGCACTGTACATATCTCTGCCACGGTCAATCAGGTTATGTGCCTCATCAATTAGAAAAAGATACTCCCCTTTATTCCCCTCAGCAAAAAACCTCTTTAAATAAACATGTGGATCAAAAAGATAATTATAGTCACAGATGATACCATCCGAAAACAAACTGATATCAAGATTCATTTCAAAAGGACATACATTGTGCTTTTTAGCATACTCCTCGATTAGCTCTCTGCTAAAGCTTTCCTCGTGTGTCAGCAGATCATAAAGAGCATCATTAATGCGATCCAGATGTCCCCTTGCATAAGGGCAGTACCCTGGATTACACTCCACCTCATCCATAAAACATATTTTCTCTTTTGCTGTTATGACTACACTTTTAAAACGCAATCCGTTTTCTCGTAGAATAGCAAAGGTATTTTCCGCAACTGTTCTTGTAATCGTTTTGGCTGTAAAGTAAAATAATCTCTGTGCCTTTTCTTCCCCAATTGCCTTTACAGCAGGGAATACGGTAGATATTGTCTTTCCAACGCCAGTAGGTGCCTCTAAAAATAACTTCTTTTTATGAACAATCGTCTGATAAACATAGGAAGCCAGTTCCTTCTGACCATTTCGATATATAAATGGGAACTGCAAATTTTTAATGGATAATTGTCTAAGCTTACTCCATTCAAACTCCAGATCAGCCCATTTCTGGTACTCTTTTAAAACCGATAAAAACCAGTCTTTCAGCTCCTCCATTTCAAATTGATAATCGAAGTATCGAATATCCTCTGTATCCATATTACAATAGGTCATTCTGACTGCCATCTGATCCAATTCATTCTTTGCCGCATACATATATGCATAACACTTTGCCTGTGCCAGATGCACGGGTATGGGTTCTGTCATCTTCTCCAGATGACGATATGTCCCCTTAATCTCATCAATAGTTGTGACTTCCCGGTGAAGTACACCATCCGCTCTTCCATCCAGTATGATGTTATACTTTTCTGTCTCATAGCAAAAAGAAAGAGGAACCTCCGAATCATAATCAGAGCCCATACGCTTTTGAATCATCCTGTGTATTCTTCCACCCTCTGCCATCGCATTGTCTGCTGAAGCATGTCTTCGATTATCAATATCTCCTGAACGAAGTATAAATTCCACCAGATTTCTTACAGAAATCTTAATCTCCATTTTAATCCCCATGTCGGAGCTGTATTTTGCGGAGGCATCGCAGCCTGAAATTCGCGAAGGCGATTTCAGGCTTGCGATAAATAGAATTTGTGCTCCGTCACAAATTCGTGTGTGAAAAATATGCTATCAAGCATATTTTTCAACCTATCTCCTTTTGAACAACAAAAAACTCCCTAATCTGATAGTACCTTTTCAGAAATAGGGAGTCAATGTCAATATCTTATTATTCATGGTTCCAAATGTCCTTTATCGATAACACTGTTTAACAGGCAATAGAAAAATGGTTTAAATATTCCTCAAAATCTTTATCATAACCATGACAGGTTACGGTTAATGCCTGTGTCAAATCAAGTCCTAGCACACCAAGGATAGATTTCGCATCCACAGTATATCGGTTATAGCTTATATCAATATCAATGTCTGTTCTGCATGCAACTGATACAAAATCCCTTATCTCATCTGGTCTTAATTTAATTTTATGTTGAATCATTGCAATCATCCTTTCTATGTCAACATAAGAGAAAAATGCTGTCCAAATATTACTAATATTAGGTATTATACAAATCCCTAATATAAATGTAAAGTTCTTTTTTCGAAACAATAGCATAATTCATAAAATAGTAAAAATAATCATACTTCTAATTAAATTCAACCATATCCTTTCGAAATCTAAGTGGCAGCATTTGTCTTTGCAGATTTTTATTTTCTCTTTCTTTTATAGCTATTTTATGACAGAAATGAGTAAAAAGTTCCTGCATGATTTTCTCATTATCGGATTGCCCCGGCAGATCATGAAAACGAATGGCATTCCCGGATGCAATGAACCACTCCTTATCTTTAGGATGAACCAAACATAAGTCCCTGTCTTCATCATATATTACAAAGTTTTCTTTGGTAAAACGGTTAGAGAAATGCTGTCCCATTAACGGAAGTAGATGGTTCTTCGGATGGGTTTTGGCAAACATGATTCCCCCTTCCAACTCTTCAAAGCGTAGGAAGCCGTATAAGTGATGCAATTCATACCACGTAGACGTACTTAAGGCTACAACCTGTGCCACCGCATCCTGATAAATGCAGTCCATTAAATTCCCTTTATAGGCATTCAGTAATCCGAATGCAACTGTCTGATATACTGCCTGTCCTCTGGTTTTATCAGATGAGGCAAGTGCTTCAAAAATCAGCTCTGCTGCCTCCATACCAAATCTTTTTTTTATCGTAGAAGCAACTTTATTTGCTTTCTTATCATCTGTACAAACCATAATATAGTTAGAAAATAGTCTTAAATTATCTTCCTCTCCAAGTTGTATATAAGTACAGGAATGATCCAGTTTTCTCTCGTATGCTTCAAAAATTGCAGTAAAGATACCTTCATTACTTCCATCACAAATTAATATATTATTCTCTTCCATATAAATCGCTTCCTTTTATGATTGTGCCATCCTCCACACTGATTCCTTGGGAAAAGTAACGGTATCAAACAGGGATAACTGTTTATAGGTAACGCCATCTGCATCGAAAGGAAGGCGTTCCTTTACCGTTAACAGATTCCTTATTATATAATCTTCTTCCAGTTTGGTACGGTACATCATCTTCCCATTACATGTAATAAAGTATAGCGCCCGTTTCAAAGAAATATTAAGCTTCTTTAAATGCTCAAAGGTAAGATTGGTACCTCGCCTTGCTTTTATAATCTTTTGGGCTCCCTTAACACCAATACCCGGTACACGTAGTAACATAGAGTACTCTGCCCTGTTTATTTCGATTGGAAATTGTTCCAAGTGACGCAGCGCCCAATCTGCCTTTGGATCCAGTAGTACATTGAAATTAGGCTGTTTTTCACTTAGCAGTTCACCCGCTCCAAATCCATAAAATCGCATTAGAAAATCTGCCTGATAGAGCCTGTGTTCACGAAGTAAAGGCGGTCCACCTGGCAGTGCCGGTAAATCCTTGTCATCATTGACCTGTACATAGGCAGAATAAAAAACCCTCTTCAAACGAAACTTTTGATAAAGATTCTCTGCTACGGAAATAATCTGATAATCATTTTCCGGAGTAGCACCAATAATCATTTGCGTGGATTGTCCTCCACTTACAAAAGCAGGTGCATGCTTGTAAACTACCAGTTCCTGTTTATTCTGGATGATTCCATTCTGAATCTGGCGCATTGGAGTCAATATGGTCTTACGATGCTTATTGGGAGCAAGTTTGTGTAGTCCTTCTGCCGTAGGCAGCTCCAGATTCACGCTCATTCTGTCGACTAAATACCCCGTCTGCTCAATAATACGTGCATCTGCCCCGGGTATAGCCTTTACATGAATATATCCTTGAAAATTGTATTGTTTACGTAGTAAGAAAATAGTCCTGAAAATCAGTTCCATCGTATAACTTGGATTATTAATAATACCGGAACTTAAAAATAGTCCTTCGATATAGTTACGCCTGTAAAACTCCATAGTAAGCGTACATATCTCTTCTGGAGTAAAGGTAGCACGCTCAATATCATTGGAAGACCTATTGCGGCAATACTTACAATCATAGACACACTCGTTCGTCATAAGGATCTTCAACAAACTGATACAACGACCATCCGATGAAAAGCTATGGCAGATACCGGCAGCTATGGAATTGCCCATTCCCGTTCCATCACCCAAACGATCCACCCCGCTTGAAGTACATGCGACATCATACTTGGCTGAATCTGCCAGAATACCAAGCTTCTCCTTAATACTCATGCCATCACTGGAAATATTGATATTATTGTATTGATTCACGTGATTCCCTAAATTCAAAAGTTCCATAACTGATTCCCCATTAAAGTTATTTGTCGAACGTTTGTTCTATATTAGTATACCACACATGTGTTCGATTCGTAAATAGAAAATTACCCCTTAAACTAAAAAAAATCCGGCAAGAGCCGGATTCTATCTATCTTCACGTAATATTTCAAGAACAATTTTCCCTAGCTTTGGGTCGAACTGTCTGCCCATTTCCTCTTCAATAATACGAAAGGTTTCCCTATCGGAAAGACCTTCCTTATAACATCTTTTCGATGTTAATGCATCAAAAACATCAGCAAAAGCCATAATTCTTGCCTCAAGCGGAATTTTTTCTCCTTTTAGTCCTAACGGATAACCGCTGCCATCCCAACGTTCATGATGGAAGGCCGCCACATTATATGCAATCTTTACGAATACCGGATCTTCCAGATCCTCCATTGCCTCTTTAATGATATGTCCACCGTATAATGTATGTTTCTGTACCTCTGCTATCTCTTCAGTAGTCAATTTTCCGGGCTTTTGCAGAACACTGTCAGGAACCTTTATTTTACCAATATCATGAAGTGGTGCCGCCAGTTTCAGGTAATGAATATATTCATCCGTCATAATGTCACTATACTGCTTATATTTCCTTAAACCATTCAATATCTTTTCCATGTATATTCCGGTTCTTTTTGTATGTTCCCCAGTACTGCCATCTCTGCTTCCAATGACATTGGCGAAGCTTGTAATTACATGAATCTGCATGTCAAGTATCTTTTTGTTTTGTTTTATGACCTCTGCCTTAAAATCGTCCATTGATTTAGAAACATTGATATAACTGAACAGCGTGCAGACTGATATTACTACAAAAGCATAGAAAATAACGCTTGCTTTCCAAATATTTGATATATCAGGGTCAATAAAATACACAGGAGTATAATACCGTCCAAAACACTCTATTACAATGAATAAAAATATCATAATAAAAGATTTTATGAGATATGATCGCTTGCTTCTTCTATTTTTATATAATGTGAAAAGCGTACAACTGCATGATAGTAGAACAAACTGAAAACCACAAGAATTCCCAATAAAATAAAATGCTATCAGCTGATGAATTATAATCTCTACCATCATTAGAATTTCTGCCTGAGTATAATGATCCATTTCATGAGCAATCATGCGATATGCATTAAAAATAAACCAGATGATGCTTGCTATATTCAGAATTATCATCTCAGGTATTCCTAAGATAATAAACTCGACACAGAATATGATATGTCCTAGCAGATAGATCAGGTTAAAAATAAATAATAATATGTAATTTTTGAACAAAAGTTCATCCTTACAAGAATCCACTACTTTATTAATATTGAATACCGAAATAATTTTTAACCACAACTTTTCTTTTTCTTTCATGTACTTTCCTTTAGTCTTTCGTGTATGTTATTTGTATTGTAACATATTTTTTTATATTCATCATACTCATTCATAAAAAACAATTTCCGACAACTTGGCATGAATGACCAGACGTTTGTCTTCTGAGGCGGTACAAGTTGATAATGTCATTATCCTGTCATCTCTTGAGGCCGTTATCCCTGTATCATAAAAGGATTGTTTATTCAAACGCTTAATAAAATCTTCAAAGTCATTCTGATTATCGTACCAGACGGTATAGATTTTATCTGTATACGGAATATTATGTATCGAAAAAATCTGATATCGAAAAGCTGCATCCTCTTGATAAATTGTGAAACAGGAATGATTATCATAGAATTCTTTATCGTTATACTTTTTTAGTTTTCCAAACATGGAACCATTCTTCATATTATGTCCATATACAATGGTATGAAAGTCGAGCAGGTCTTCATGATTTTCTGTTTCCATAAAGATAGCACCTGCTTTATTCTCACTTTTTAAGAAGGTATGTGTTAAGTAGTATGAATTGTCATCTCCCCTTACAATGGGATAGCTGATATCAGCTTGATCAAAATCAATCCAACCAACCATATCACCATTCTTTTCTTTTAAGGAAGCAAGCGAATCAACAATATCTTTATCCGGTATAAATTTACCGGATTCCGTTATTTCGTTATCCTTTTCTGTAATTGGTTCGTCATTCATGACAGCTATGTCATCTTCAAGCAGAGACTGATATTCTTTGTCTGCACTCCTGTAATCCATTGCAATTAGTATCAGGCTGGCAGATGATATTAGCACAACAATAATGGCTACCGTACGAATAAATAAAAGCATATTCATTTTTTCATGGGATTTTTTCACATTTTTTTGTGTTTCTTCTATATTAATATTGTTTGTCCCACTTTTTTTCAACTTGTCTGCTAATAACCATATGATGAATGTTAGAATAAAAATAAAAACCAAAAACATTTTTCCTAGTATGGTATTAAATTTTTCATATATAATTCCACCTATTGGAATACAAAAAGCAGTCTTTCCAACTACATTAGTAAATAATACTCCTTCCGGATCATTCCCTGGATTTGCATCGCCTTTTGTAATAAATTTTCCCTGATTCGTATCGATGTCCACAACTCTGTGAGTGACTACATTGTCACTATTTTTTTCTATTAAGAATGTAATAACATCACCGATCTTTACATCCTGTGGTGTACATTCCTTCACATAGATTACAGAGCCAATCGGATATACTGGCACCATGCTGCCTGATAAAACCTGATAAATATGTATTCCAAATAATTTGGGTATAGTAAGAGGAATGGTTGCGGTAATTACCGCAACCATT
>CAZQTM010000013.1:0-10531 GCA_964595855.1 uncultured Lachnospiraceae bacterium
AAGTCATATTTATAATAAAAAGAGAAATGGAGCAGGATTTTAAAGAATACGTTGGAAATCCAATCAGCAGACATATGCAGGTGGAATATGTATTCCAAGAATTAGAGTATGTTCCAAAAGGCTTTCAGATTCCAGAAGGAAGGGTGAAACCCTGGGGTACGACCCATGCACTTTTATGCTGCAAGGATGTAATTGATGGACCATTTATGGTAATAAATTCAGATGATTATTATGGAAAAAGTGGCTATGGAATCATGTATGAGTTTTTGACTACACATCAGGACGATGAAAAGCGTCAATATGCAATGGTGGGTTATGAACTTGGTAAGACATTGACTGACATTGGATCGGTAACAAGAGGCTGCTGTAAGACGGATGAGGATAATTATCTTCTTGATATTGTAGAACGAGGGATGATAGTGAAGACCAAAGATGGTGCTGCTTATTCCGAGGATAATGGAAAAACATTTACGGATATAGATGTGAAATCACCTGTTTCAATGAATATGTGGGGATTTGGTAAAAGTGTTTTACCCGAACTTGAAAAAGCACTTAATTTGTTCTTTGAGGAAAAGGTGGCATTAAATCCACTTAAGTCAGAATGTCTGATACCAACAGAAGTAGATGTTCTTTTGAAAAATGGAAAAGCGACAGTAAAAGTACTGCCATCCTCAGATCAATGGTTTGGTGTAACCTATAAAGAGGATAAACAATATGTAATGGAATCCATTCAAAAACTAAAGGATGCAGGTCAATATCCGGATAAGCTCTGGTAATATAGTTAGTTAGAAAGTTAGGATATATTTCGTTTTCACTAAAATAGACATAGTCAGAAAATCTGACTATGTCTATCTATTTATACAGTAACTTCTTTATTTACACGCTTACTTGTATATAGGCATAACTTATCAAGCCCAAAGATGGCATAACCGAGAACCAAAAAGAAGCATAGTACAATATAAAAAATGATTAAGCAACGTAACAATACATAAAGATGAAATGACAGATACTTCCGGCCATTACAAAAAGATGAAATATCTCATGAGATCCAAACAAGGAATGTATGCGATTAAACAATGGAAGCTTTAAAGCATAAATTATACCGCCAATCGTGTATATAATGCCTCCGGCCAAAAGCCAGACAAAGGCAGAAACAGGAAGAGTAGAAAGCAGCTGCCCAAATACAAAGACACAAACCCATCCCATTGAAATGTAAAGGATAGAAGAAAACCATTTTGGACACGTAATCCAATGAGCCTTGATAAACATACCAAAGATTGCGATGGACCATATAATGGTCAGAAGCAGGTAACCACTTTTACCACCAAGCACAATCAGACAAATTGGTGTATAGGAACCGGCAATTAATACAAAGATCATCATATGGTCAAGCTTTCTAAAAATAGTTAGAATTTTTCCGCTGACATTCAAAGAATGATAGGTTGCACTTGCTCCATAGAGTAAAATCATACTGCACATAAAAATACACATCGCATAAAAACATAATTTATTAGATGTTAAACCGGCCTTTACTAATAATGGAATAGAAGCAAGCAACGCTAATATCATTGCAACAAAGTGAGTTATGGCACTTCCGGGTTCGCGAATTGTAATTTGCATAATAAAACCTCCTTAATTACATGACGTAGTAATTAATACTACATGAACTATATTGAAATACTATAACACATTATTTGTAATGTCAACAAATATATTCAATTTAAATCGAGTAGATTCCTACTCGATTGTTACGACATTCGCCAAAAGTTCAAATAAACTTGACGCTTGGCTCATTGTCCGCACATAAAAAGAAGAAGACTTAGTCTTCTTCAATGATTTGGAACTCTAAATAATCAAAAGGAATGGTCTCTATAAAACTATCCTGCGTAAAACGTGTTTTTCTGTGCATCTGTAAATCGGAAACATTACTGTCCAGCCAGATGGGCTTGGATAAATCAAATTTTAAACAGATTTCTTCAAGTGCATGAAATATTTTATGCGTCCTGGTGTCATTTTCATCATTACTGATTACAACGTCCTTAAGCAGATGATTGTCTTTTATTTCTTTACCCCAAACTCGCATAAATTTACCTGTTCTTTCTTTATGATTTGCTTAATATTATAGCAGAGGTATTTTGTTTCACAATATTAATTATTAAAATATTAAAAAATAGTAAAATTTACAAAAATAAGAGAATTTATGTTATACTAAACTAGTAAGTTTTACAAAACATAGAGATAGAGAAGTATGGATAACAACATAAGGTGGATAAGAAATGGATAGTACGGAATATACTAACAGTCAGGTAGACAGCTGGAAAGAGGTTATTCTGATATATAATTCTGCACTTAAGGAAATTGGAACAAAGTTAGAGATATTAAATGACGAATTTCAACATGTACACAGGTATAACCCAATTGAACATATAAAATCTCGTATTAAAACTTCCGAAAGTATTGTGAAAAAACTAAAAAAGCACGGATATGAATCAACCATAGAAAATATGGTTAAGTATGTAAATGACATTGCAGGAATAAGAGTAATCTGTTCTTTTACATCTGATATATACAGAATAGCAGAAATGATCAGCAATCAGAGTGATATTAAGATTATTTCCATTAAGGATTATATCAAGCATCCGAAGGAAAGTGGATATAAGAGCTATCATATGCTGGTGTCAGTACCTATTTTTTTATCGGATCGGAATGTAAACGCAAATGTAGAAATTCAGATTCGTACCGTAGCTATGGACTTTTGGGCTAGCTTAGAACATAAGATACATTATAAATTTGAAGGTAACGCACCAGAACATATTAAAACGGAATTGGTGGAATGTGCTAGAATGGTATCGGATTTAGATGCCAGAATGCTGTCTCTGAATGAAGAAGTTCAAGCGCTTGAGGGTAATGAAGAAGAATAAAAGTGATAAGAAATACCTCATAAAATGAGGAGTGCCCAGACACCTCACGGCGCCTGGGCTATTATGAAAAAATTTATAAATTCTTGTTTCGTTCTATATACTGATTATAACAATATAATTTGAACAAATTATGAACAACGTGTGAATATATATTATTTTCTACAAAAAGAAGTCTGTAAAAAATGAAATGTTGTGCATTGTGCACAAAACAGTAAAGCTTAACAAAGTGCAGAAATAAGACAAAGCATGAATAATGCGTGATTGACGGAGGGGACAATGGATACTTTTATTGACAAACTTGCACAAAAATTTACAGCACAGGAAATGATTAAAGCAAATATGACAGCAGAGGCGAAGGAGAATAAGAAATTGCGTGAACTGGTGGAAACATACGAAGCCCTTATTCAGGAAATGAAACAATTAAATTTTAAAAATATGGAGTCAGCTGAACGCGTGAATAAGCTGGCAGAGAACGGATGCGAGACCTTAAAAAAGACAGTAGAGGAATTACAGCAGAATCCACTTAATGACAAGAAATATATTGAGGATTTATTTGCTCAGGCAGATGACTCTCTGCATAAGGAGAATGTTAAGGTTTATCGTAATGTGCAGGCGGTCATCAATGACGGACTGAGGGAACAGACAGATACCTTGCTGCAGCAGAATAAGAATGTGAAAAAGCAGGGAATTTTTTTCAAGGTGATGAGTATTCTAATATTAATCGCTATACTTGCAGATATTACCCTGCAGGTCCTTGGAGTATTTCATATTATATAAAGAAAGTTTGAAAAAAAGGTAATTATGGGAAAAATCAATTTCAAACCGGGCAATATGCTATATCCGCTACCAGCTGTATTAATCAGCACATCGGATGGTAACGGGAAAGATAACTTATTTACAGTTGCCTGGACAGGAACAATCTGTACAAATCCACCGATGGTTTCTATTTCAGTTAGACCGGAACGATATTCATATGAATTGATCGAAAAGACGGGTGAATTTGTAATTAATCTTACCACAGAGAAATTAACATATGCCACTGATTATTGTGGAGTAGTAAGTGGCAGAAAAATTGATAAATGGGAAAAAATGAACCTTACCAGAGTACCCGGTGAAATGGTAAATGTTCCTTATATAAAGGAAAGCCCGGTAAATATAGAATGTAAGGTGAAAAGTATAACAAAGTTAGGCTCACATGATCTTTTTATTGCAGATGTGGTTGCAGTACATGTAGAAGAACAGTTTATGGATGAAAAGAAAAGATTTCATTTAGAGGATGCAGACCCAATTGTTTATTCACATGGAACTTATTTTTCCATTGGAAAAGAGCTTGGCAAATTCGGATATAGTGTAAAGAAAAAATAGAAATAGGGACAATTGTAATAATGCAATTGCCCTTATTTTTTTAGTATGAAGAGATTTAAAAAAGAATTTTGATGATGGTTGCGACTTTACAAGAAGTGGAAATACTGTTAAAATTGATTTGTTACAAAAATGTTACACGAAAAGTGATGAATATGAAGAGAATAACCAGATATTATAAAAGATTACGCGTAAGCTATATTAAAACAGCTTTATTTGTTATTGTGATAAATATTTTTCTATTACCTCAATTGACGAAATTTGAAAAAGATGGGGACAACCTCTTTCACCTTTACCTGAATGGTGATGACATTGGTTATGTTGGTAAAGAAACAGACATGGATCAGCTTATGATCAATTCAAGATTGCAGATTGCAAAACAGTCTGATGATTTGGTATATGCTGATGCTGACCTGAAAAAAGAAGGCAGTGAAGTTTTTTTTGCTAAGATTGATGATGAAAAGGTAATTGAAAAGAGAATGGTAAATGCATTATCAAAGGGTATCAGGAAAACTCTGAAACATGCATATACTGTTAAAATAAAGGAATACACGGTCAATTTATCCAGCAGTGAAGAAGTGAAGCAGGTTCTTCAGGCAGCACTGAATCAATATGAGGACAATCAACAATACAAAGCAGAACTTATTATGGATCCTTCAAGAGAGCTCAATGCATTAACGGCACAGGTTGTTAATAATGCAGAGGAAAAAAAGGAAGAGACACCTGCTTTTTTACAGGCAGGTATGGAAGCATATTTTAATGATATATTTCAGAAGATTGAACCGGTTTCCCAAACGAAGGATTTTGATGATTTCAAATATGGTCTGATGAGTCTTAACTTTGGCGATAATGTCGAAATAGTTGACTCCTACCTGATTGCAGATCAGATTACACCTTTAAGTCAGGCAATCAAGGAAGTGACAACAGTTCAGGATAAGAATGCTATTTATAAGGTACAATCAGGAGATACATTGTCTCAAATAGCAGAAACCACGAACGTTCCCGTGGACAAGATTATTGCCTTAAATGATTCAATCGATAATGAATTAGCAACGATACGTGCGGGAGAAGACATCATTATCACTCAGCCGGAACCTCCTCTTTCTGTTGAGCGTACAGAACAGATGTATTATGAAGAAGACTATGATGCTGATATCATTTATGTTGACAATAATGACTGGTATACCACACAGGAAGTTACGTTACAGGAACCATCAGCCGGACATCGTAATGTTGCGGCACTTGTATCTTTTAGAAATGAAAAAGAAGTAAATCGTGAAATAGTAAAACAGGAAGTTACCATGGAAGCAGTTCCTAAGATCGTAGAGAAGGGAACAAAGATTCCTCCAACATATGTGAAACCAATATCTGGTGGAAGATTATCCTCCGGATTTGGAGGAAGAAAAGCCCCGAAGAGAGGCGCTTCCACATACCACCAGGGTATCGACTGGTCTACACCAAAGGGAACTACCGTTGTTGCATCCTGTGGTGGTACCGTAACCAAAGCAGGCTGGGGAAGTGGCTATGGATATGTAGTTTATATTAAGCACCCTGATGGAAGGGAAACGAGGTATGGACATTTAAGTAAGGTACTTGTTTCTGCCGGACAGACAGTGAGTCAGGGACAGAAGATTGCACTAAGTGGTAATACAGGTGTAAGTACCGGCCCACATCTTCATTTCGAAATCAGAATTAATGGAACCGCCGTAAATCCGTTAAAATATTTAAATTAAAAAAATACAATATCTTACATTTTTAGTACAAATGTTCCCATGTTTACAAACAGTCAGAATGTGATATACTAGGAGAGTGATACAGTTACATTGGGAAGATGAATAAGTATGCGTATGAAAATTCATGCAGGACAGGTGTAAAATGGAACAATATGTTATTAAAGGCGGAATTCCTCTTGTTGGTGAGGTGGAGATTGGTGGTGCCAAAAATGCAGCACTTGCGATACTTGCAGCAGCAATTATGACTGATGAGACCGTTATAATAGAAAATGTACCTGATGTCAGAGATACAAATGTAATGCTCCAGGCTATGGAGAGCATTGGTGTTTTGGTAGACAGACAGGATAGACATACAGTTAAGATAAATGCGAAAAATGTACATGGACATATTATTGAAGACGATTATATTAAAAAAATTCGTGCTTCTTATTACTTGATTGGTGCCCTTTTAGGCAAATACAGAAAGGCTGAAGTGTCTCTCCCAGGAGGATGTAATATTGGAAGCAGACCAATAGACCAGCATATCAAAGGATTTCGTGCACTTGGTGCACAGGTCGATATTGCACATGGTTTAATTATTGCTCAGTCAAAACAGCTCATTGGCAATCATATCTATTTGGATGTCGTTTCCGTAGGCGCCACTATTAATGTTATGCTGGCATCCGTAATGGCAGATGGAATGACCACAATTGAGAATGCAGCAAAAGAACCTCATGTAGTTGATGTTGCAAACTTCCTTAACAGTATGGGAGCCAACATTAAAGGTGCTGGAACAGATGTTATAAGAATTAAGGGTGTTTCGGTGCTAAGAGGTACGGAATATGCCATAATTCCGGATCAGATAGAAGCAGGAACATTTATGTTTGCAGCAGCGGTAACAAAAGGTGATGTTACAGTTAAAAATGTAATACCTAAGCATTTAGAATCCATTAGTGCAAAATTAATTGAAATTGGCTGCGAAATAGAAGAATCTGATGATGCGGTTAGAGTTGTAGCATCAAAACCCTTGGGACACACACATGTAAAGACACTGCCATATCCGGGATTCCCAACTGATATGCAACCACAGATTGCAGTTGCGCTTGGGCTATCAGAAGGTACCAGTATTGTAACCGAAAGTATTTTTGAAAACCGTTTTAAGTATGTAGATGAACTCACCAGAATGGGAGCAAATATAAAGGTTGAAAGTAATACTGCTATCATTGACGGTGTTTCTAAATATACCGGAGCCAGTATAACAGCACCGGATTTGCGAGCAGGAGCAGCGTTAGTGTTAGCTGGACTTGCAGCAGAAGGCATCACAACGGTAGATGATATCCGATATATCGAACGAGGATATGAAGATTTTGATCAGAAACTTCGTTCTCTTGGAGCTCTAATAGAAAAAATCAGTGCTGAACGTGATTTGCAAAAATTTAAACTAAAAGTAGGATGAAATCCGAATATTTAAGATAGAATAAAAAGGACCATATTAATTTACTGATAATAAAACCGGTAAATTAATATAGTCCTTTTTATTAATTGATTATACTATGGCTTCAATCGTTAATTCAGGTTCTTTGGTAAGGTCAATATACTGATTGCCACATTTTATGGTTGGGCGAGAGAGATGCTGTTTGTTGATAAAAATAATATCTCCTTCCATCCCATTACTTAAACGAACTCGATTCAAAATATATGTATTTACGATGTTTTCAAGGAAAGTCATAATCATCTTTGTATCATACTTTTGCAGTCCCTCACTCTCAAAGGCAGCAATTACCTGAAAGGGACATAGGCTTCCACGGTATATTCGAACAGATGTCATGGCCTCATATACATCTGAGATACAAACAATTCTGGCAAATTTATCAATCCGTTCACCCTTTAGACCAAGCGGATAACCAGAACCATCACTACGTTCGTGGTGCATCAGTGCAGCATTCTTAATATGGTCACTGACAGGATACTTTTGTAAAATCTTATACCCTTCAATGGGATGAGTTTTTATAACCTCAAATTCATTATCAGTAAGCTTCTGAGGCTTTTTAATAATCACCTCAGGAATTTTTAACTTTCCAACGTCATGCAATAGACCGCATTCAAGAGCAAGCTTAGTATCCTGATCGGACATTCCTAACCAGCCTGCAAAAACATAACAAATCAATCCAACATTAAGACTGTGGGCATAGGTCAAATCATCATATTGCCTCATGTTGTGTACCATATCAAATACATTAATTTCACCATTATTCGAATTTAGCAACTTAAGTGCATTTTCCAACAAAGTGTCTGTATTAAGTGGTACATTTCTTTCAACCATATCATTTATAGAGACCTTCATAAGTTCGACCGTCTCTTCAAATTCATGCTTGAATTTTATAAATTCTGGACTGCTCTTTAACCTCTGAGAATAAGAACTCTCTGTTTGTTCAAAAGATGGTGGATTCTCATAACTTACTTTCTTAATATTTACAGATAAAATGGAATAGAAAGCTAACTTCATGATTGCTTTATCAGTAAGACGTAAGCCCTCAGGAAGAATCAACTGATCATTATAATTATAAACATCACTATCAAGTATCATTCCAGGTACAAGATCAGAAGTATTCACTTTACTCATAATAGCCTCCTATTTATAAGTAAAATTATAAATATTATTGGAAAATAAGTCAAATAATATCTTCTTTTTGCTACATTTTGTAGCGTTTGTTAAAATAGATTGAATATATAGTTGATAGAAAGGACAAAATATTTATTGACTTTATATTGTATGTGGTGTATTCTGTCTGAAGATATAAAAATTCAATATTGTGCATGCTGCGCAAGCAGTGTTTTCTCTCTTATTCAGAGTGGTGGAGGTACATAGGACCTATGAAGCCACGGCAACCCCGTTATTGGAAGGTGCCAACCTGAGCGAACAATCGAACAATAAGAGGATTTGAGTATCAATTTCGAGTCCGCTTATTTCATAAGCAGGACTTATTTTTTTGCGCGGACAATGAGCCGAGTGTCAAGTTAATTGAAACATTTGGCGAATGTCGCGACAATCGAGTAGGAATCTACTCGATTGTATATACATTCCAAGGAGGATAAAAGATGGAAAAAAGATTATTTACTTCAGAGTCCGTTACCGAAGGACATCCAGACAAAATCTGCGATAACATTTCAGATGCTGTCTTAGATGCAATTATGGCTCAGGATCCGAACAGCCGTGTTGCATGCGAAACTGCTATTACTACAGGTCTTGTACTTGTCATGGGTGAAGTTACCACAAAAGCCCAGATAGACATTCAAAGTATTGTACGTGATACCATAAAAGAAATCGGATATGATGATTCTGCAAAAGGTTTCGATGCTAATACCTGCGGTGTTATGGTAGCTTTGGACAAGCAGTCAGCTGATATTGCAATGGGCGTTGATAAGGCCTTAGAAGCTAAAGAATCAAATATGACCGATTCAGAAATTGAAGCAATTGGTGCCGGTGATCAGGGTATGATGTTCGGATATGCTACAGACGAAACAGAAGAATATATGCCATATCCAATTGCACTAGCTCATAAACTTACCAAGAAATTAACAGAAGTTCGTAAAAACGGAACACTCGCTTACTTAAGACCAGACGGAAAGTCACAGGTTACAGTTGAGTATGACGAAAATGGAAAACCAATTCACATCAATGCTGTTGTAATCTCATCACAGCACGCTGCAGAGGTTAGCCAGGAACAGATTCATAAGGATGTTCGTAAATATGTCATCGATCCTGTTATTCCACAGGAACTTGTAGATGATAAGACAAAATATTTTATTAACCCTACAGGCCGTTTTGTTATCGGAGGACCTAATGGTGATTCAGGACTTACAGGTCGTAAGATCATTGTTGATACTTACGGTGGAATGGCTCGTCACGGCGGCGGTGCTTTCTCCGGAAAAGATTGCACAAAGGTAGACAGATCCGCAGCATATGCAGCTCGTTATGTAGCAAAGAATATCGTAGCAGCAGGCCTTGCCAAGAAATGTGAAGTACAGCTCTCCTACGCAATTGGTGTTGCACAGCCTACATCAGTTATGGTAGATACCTTTGGAACCGGTAAACTTGATGATAATAAGCTTGTTGATATCATCCGTGAGAACTTTGATCTTCGTCCGGCCGGAATTATCAAGATGCTGAACCTCCGTAAACCTATTTACAAACAGACAGCAGCTTATGGTCATTTCGGACGTAATGATCTCAATTTACCTTGGGAAGCACTTGATAAAGCAGCTGATTTAAAAAAATATATCTAGATTTAACATTTCAAGATATCAATTAATATGCTAAATTATTAGTACAAAGTCATACAAAGGTGTATGCTGAAGCAAATTTGTTTTAGCGTACATCTTTTTTACTTTTGTTTGGGAATTAGCATGTCATTGCGTGTCAACTCGATCAAACAACTCATTTTCAGACTACCGTTCGGACAATAAGTTGCAAAAACGTTGAAAATTATCCAAAGGTATCAAGCATAATTCAATATTTGAGATAAGTATGGACAA
>CAZQTM010000013.1:10631-22238 GCA_964595855.1 uncultured Lachnospiraceae bacterium
GAAAATTATCCAAAGGTATCAAGCATAATTCAATATTTGAGATAAGTATGGACAATATAGAGGGATTTGTGAAGTAATGTCCAAAATATCGCAAATTTTCTATACTTCTGGACAATATTATAAAATAAAGTAAGAATTATCCAAATCAAAAAATTTCTTATATTTTGAGAATATTTTTGGTTGTTTGGAGTAAAAAACGGGAAAATTGTCCATTTCTGATCCGTCTGGGAAAGATAGCATTAACCAGACCAACGAAGTTTCGCAAAATCAACTCTGATGTGCCTCGCACCGCGCGATAATTACAATGAATTCACTCCAACAACCCTTGCCCACAACTGCCAAAAGGCGACTTACAGTACTCCATACTTTTTTTGACATATTTCTATAATAATTTGAAAGTCAGAAGTTATTATGTTAACATAGAAGTAGTGTGAATTTGATGAATAGAAATCATTAAGATACAAATACACCGATTAAGAAAGGGGATACCATGGCTTTCGTACATTTACATACCCATACAGAGTATAGTCTTTTGGATGGATCCAATAAAATAAAGGAATATGTGAAACGTGTCAAGGAACTTGGCATGGACAGTGCGGCAATTACAGATCATGGTGTCATGTATGGTGTCATCGATTTTTACAAGGCAGCCAAAGAGGCTGGAATTAAGCCAATTATTGGGTGTGAAGTATACGTAGCACCGAATTCACGGTTTGATAAGGAACTGACTGGTGGGGAAGACAGGTATTACCATCTTGTTTTACTTGCAGAAAACAATGAAGGCTATCAGAACCTCATGAAGATTGTAAGTAAAGGATTTACTGAAGGCTACTATTACAAACCCAGGGTGGATATGGAAGTTTTAAACAAGTATCACAAAGGCATTATTGCCTTATCTGCCTGCCTTGCAGGGGAAGTTGCCAGATACATTTCAAAGGGACTGATTGAGGAAGCCAAAAAAGCTGCAATAAAGTATAGAGACTGCTTTGGAAAAGACAATTATTTTCTGGAGCTGCAGGACCACGGAATACCGGAACAGCGAAGTGTGAATACATCGCTTTTGAATATCAGCAGGGAACTTGACATACCGTTAGTTGCCACCAATGACGTACACTATACGTATGCTGAGGATGAAAAGCCGCATGATATCTTGTTATGTATACAGACAGCAAAAAAACTGACTGATACGGATCGTATGAGATATGAAGGCGGACAGTATTATGTAAAGAGCGAAGAAGATATGAAGGCTCTCTTTCCATATGCGTGGGAGGCTGTTGAAAATACGCAGTATATTGCAGACCGGTGTAATGTAGAAATCGAATTCGGAGTGACAAAACTCCCCAAATTTGAAGTCCCTACAGACTATGATTCCTGGGGATATTTAAATGAGTTATGTTATCAGGGATTGAAAGAAAGATATCCGGATGATGATGGTACCTTAAAGAATAGGTTAGCATATGAATTATCAGTAATACAGAAGATGGGATACGTAGATTATTTCCTGATTGTGTGGGATTTTATTAACTACGCAAGAAATGAAAATATACCAGTGGGTCCTGGAAGGGGATCAGCGGCTGGTAGTATCGTATCATATTGTTTGCACATAACAAATATAGATCCAATTAAATATCAACTATTATTCGAAAGATTCTTGAATCCGGAACGTGTTTCTATGCCAGATATAGATATTGATTTCTGCTTCGAAAGAAGGCAGGAGGTAATTGATTATGTAGGCCGAAAATACGGTGCAGACAAGGTTGTGCAGATTGTAACATTCGGTACTATGGCAGCCAAAGGTGTCATTCGAGACGTTGGACGTGTAATGGATTTGCCTTATTCCTATGTAGATGGCATTGCAAAGATGATACCTAATGAACTGAATATTACAATTGCAAGAGCACTGGAATTAAATCCTGATTTAAAAAAGATGTATGGTGAGGATGAGCAGCTTCATACATTAATTGATATGTGTCAAAAACTGGAGGGTTTGCCAAGGCATACTTCCATGCATGCAGCAGGTGTTGTAATCTGTCAAAAATCTGCAGATGAGTTTGTACCACTCTCAAGAGGCTCGGATGGTTCCATCACAACTCAGTTTACGATGACGACACTCGAAGAACTGGGACTTCTAAAAATGGACTTTTTGGGTTTAAGAACACTAACAGTAATTCACAATGCTATTTATAATATAGAAAAAACGAATCATATTCTGCTCGATATGGATAAAATAGATTATAGTGACAGTAAGGTATTAGCATCCATAGGAACCGGAAAGACAGATGGTATTTTCCAGCTTGAAAGTGGCGGAATGAAAAATTTCATGAAGGAGTTAAAGCCACAGTGCTTAGAAGATGTTATAGCAGGAATTTCACTATACCGTCCCGGACCAATGGATTTTATTCCAAAATATATAAAAGGAAAGAACAGCGGTCAGGAAATAACTTATTTATGTCCAGAGCTTGAGCCTATTCTATCCCCAACCTATGGATGTATCGTATATCAGGAACAGGTTATGCAGATTGTAAGAGAACTTGCCGGATATACCATGGGACAGGCTGATAATATAAGACGTGCCATGAGTAAAAAGAAACAGTACGTCATTGATGCACAGCGAAAGAGCTTTGTTTATGGAAACGAAGAAGAGAATATTAAAGGCTGTGTTGCCAATGGGATTAGTGAAGAAATTGCCAATCAGATTTATGATTCCATGGTTGATTTTGCAAAATATGCATTTAATAAATCACATGCTGCATGTTATGCAGTGGTATCTTATCAGACGGCATGGCTGAAATACTATTATCCGGTAGAATATATGGCGGCGCTGCTTACTTCAGTAATTGATAATCCGGGAAAAGTTTCAGAATATATTTTAAGCTGTAGAGGACTTAACATCTCCATACTTCCACCTGATATCAACCAGGGTGAGTCAGGATTTTCAGTATCAGAAGGAGCGATTCGGTATGCTTTAACTGCAATCAAGGGAGTAGGAAGACCGGTTATCGAAAGTATCGTCACCGAAAGAAAACAGCTTGGAGATTATAAGAATCTGGAGGATTTTATCAGCCGGAATACGGATCATGATTTGAATAAGAGAGTCATTGAAAGCTTTATCAAAGCGGGTGCTTTTGACCATTTGGGTGGTACAAGAAAACAGTTTATGAGCATTTATATTCGAATTTTAGACCGTATCCAAAATAATAAGAAAAATAATATGGCAGGTCAGATGTCACTTTTTGAATTGGTATCGGATGAGGAAAAAGAGAACTTTGATATTAAAATGCCGGATATTGGTGAATATCCAAAGGAAATGATGTTAGCATTTGAAAAAGAAGTGCTTGGTATTTATGTCAGTGGTCATCCTCTTGAAGAATACGAAGCAATCTGGCGAAAAAAAATATCCAATATTACATCGGATTTTTATCTTGATACAGAGACAAGCCAAATGAATGTAAGAGATGGAGAAAATGTAATTATTGGTGGTATAGTAACAGAGAAAAAAATTAAATATACTAAGAATGATCAGGTCATGGCTTTTATCACCATAGAAGATCTTGCAGGTAGTGTAGAGTGTATTGTTTTTCCTAAAGTATATCAAAAGAGCAGTGAGTGCCTGAACGAGGATAATAAGGTATTTGTAAAAGGAAGGGTTTCTGCTGAGGAAGAAAAGGATGGTAAGTTAATCTGCGAATCCGTGCAACTATTCGATGAAGTGAAAAAAGAGATATGGATAAAATTTCCTGATAAGGCCGAGTGTGATAGAAATGAGGGAGAACTTCTTTCAATTTTATCAGAATCGGATGGCAGGGATGGAGTTGTTCTATATATCGAAAACCCCAAAATGATTAAAAGACTGCCACCTAACAAGAATGTACATGCAGATCAGATGCTGATTAGCCAGCTTGCAAAAAAATATGGTGAGCAGAATGTCAGGCTCGTGTAGTATGCGGCCCTGATGTGAAATATTTGTTGAAAACATCAACAAAATGGATTAGAATGTTTTGTAAAATATGCATAATTTAATATGAACGGGAAAATTTAAAAATAAGGATAAATGTTCCGTAGATTAGGAGGTGGCAGTATGTCCGACGAGATAAAAACAATTGGTGTGCTTACAAGTGGAGGTGATGCCCCCGGTATGAATGCTGCAATACGAGCAGTAGTTAGAAAAGCCATTATGAATGGAGTAAAAGTAAAGGGTATTAAAAAAGGCTATCAGGGCTTATTAAACGAAGAAATCATAGATATGCAGGCTTCCAGTGTTTCCGATGTTATTCAGCGTGGAGGAACAATACTTGGCACAGCAAGATGCAAAGAGTTTACTACAGAGGAAGGACAGATAAAAGGTGCTGAAATTTGTAGAAAACATGCTATAGACGGTCTTGTCGTTATTGGAGGAGACGGTTCTTATCGTGGTGCCCAGGCACTGTCTAAACAGGGAATCAATACAATCGGATTACCTGGTACCATTGATCTTGATATCGCATGTACAGATTATACGATTGGGTTTGATACGGCGATTAATACCGCAATGCAGGCAATTGATAAAGTTCGTGATACTTCATCCAGTCATGAACGCTGTAGTATAATTGAGGTAATGGGAAGAAATGCCGGTTACATTGCACTTTGGTGTGGAGTGGCTAATGGTGCTGAAGATATTCTTCTTCCTGAAAAATATGACTTTAATGAACAAAATATTATTAATAATATAATTAATAACAGAAAACGAGGCAAGACTCATCACATCATTATCAATGCAGAAGGCATCGGACATTCTACATCCATGGCAAGACGTATTGAAGCAGCTACCGGTATTGAGACAAGAGCGACCATACTGGGCTACATGCAACGTGGAGGAAGCCCTACTTGTAAGGATCGTTTTTATGCTTCCATAATGGGAGCTTATGCAGCTGATATTCTATGCGCAGGAAAAACGAACAGGGTAGTTGGACATCAGCATGGAGAGTTTGTTGATTTTGATATTGATGAAGCACTTCGCATGCAGAAAGAAATACCAGAGTATCAGTATCAGGTTAGCAAATTGTTATCTGCGAATATTTAGGCAGAACTATAAGGAAGTAATCTTTCATGAAAAAAACGAAATATAAAGAGTCATACACAAAGCTGATATTTTTAGGCTTTGCTACACTGATTCTGACAGGTGCTTTATTACTATCTCTACCTGTTGCAAGCAGAAGTGGTAACGGCATGCATTTTATTGATGCCCTTTTTACAGCAACTTCAGCTACCTGCGTAACCGGTCTTGTTATCGCAGATACTTATCAGAATTGGACGTTGTTTGGACAACTTGTTATTATAGCCCTCATACAGATTGGGGGACTTGGTTTTATTACAATTGGTGTTTATGTTGCTGTTATTTTTAAAAGAAAAATTGGATTAAAAAGTAGAGAAGCAATTCACGAAAGCGTCAACACCATAGAGACAGCGGGAGTTGTCAGACTTACAAAGAAAATCATACAGGGGACTTTTTTGTTTGAATTGATAGGCGGATTGCTTTTATCAATTCGTTTTATTCCACGTGTGGGTATATTAAAAGGTCTCTATTTTGGCATGTTTCATGCAATCAGTGCATTTTGTAATGCAGGATTTGATTTAATGGGTAATTGGGAGCAATATGCATCCTTTACCGGTTATGAAGGTGATATACTGGTTAATTCCGTAATTATGATATTAATTATAGTTGGTGGTATTGGATTTATTGTATGGGATGATATCATTCGAAATAAGTGGCATTTTAAAAAATATTTATTGCATACAAAGGTAGTTTTGACCACAACGTTAATCCTTGTTTTTGGTGGTGCAGCATTATTTCTTATTTTTGAAAATAATAATCTTTTTGCTACGATGAATGTGAGAGAAAGGATACTTGGTGCGTTATTTAGTTCTGTTACAGCCAGAACAGCCGGTTTTAACACCGTAGATACAGGAGCTTTAACCGATGCCAGTAAAATGCTTACGATTGTTCTTATGTTTGTCGGAGGCAGCCCGGGTTCAACGGCAGGCGGAATTAAGACAACCACTATTGCTGTTATAATATTGGTAACCTGGTCAATGATTCATGAGTCGTATGGAGCTAATATTTATGGAAGAAGACTTCATGAGGATGCAATCAGACGTGCCAGTACCGTATTTACCATTAATCTTCTGGCAGCTAACTTTGCAACGATTGCTATCATGGCAATTCAACCATTAAATCTAACCGATGTTATGTTTGAGGTTTTCTCAGCAATTGGAACGGTTGGTATGTCAACCGGAATTACACGAAGTCTTACTTTTGCATCTAAGATTATCATTATCTTATTAATGTTTACCGGCAGGTTAGGAAGCTTATCCTTTGCACTTGTTTTTGCACAACGAAAGATTCCCGCACCGGTCCAACTCCCACAGGAAAAGATGATTGTCGGGTAATGAAAATGATAATACTTAGAGATTGGAGATAATTAGATGAGATCAATATTAATAATAGGAATGGGTCGTTTTGGACATCATTTGGCAAGTAATTTTCTAGAACATGGCAATGACGTCATGGTAATCGATAGTGATGAAAAGAAGATTGAAGATATGGTTCCATATGCCACGAGTACGAAGATAGGTGATTGTACAAATCCAGAGGTCCTTCGAACCCTCGGTATTGGTAATTTTGATATTGTAGTTGTATGCATCGGAACAAATTTTCAGAGCAGTTTAGAAATCACAAGCCTAGTAAAAGAAATGGGTGCCAAAAGAGTAATCAGCAAAGCAACCAGAGATATACAGGCGAAGTTTTTACTTCGAAATGGTGCAGATGAAGTTATTTATCCGGATAAGGATATTGCTGAAAAATTTGCTGCAAGATACAGTGTAAATAACGTTTTTGATTATATTGAACTGGCACAGGGGTATGCAATATATGAGATTCCCCCACAGAAAGACTGGATTGGCAAATCCATAAGAGAATCTAATATAGCTGCTAAACACAGAATTTCCATCGTGGGAATCAGAAAAGCAGATGGTAGCAGCAGAATTTTGCCATCTGCAGATTATATCATAGCAGCAGATGAACATTTAATGGTACTGGCACAGAATAAAGTAATTGATGGAATATTAAAAAGAGTTTAGGAGAATGCAGGTTGATTACCAATAAAAAAGTAAAGGAACTTGTCATGATGAACCAAAAATCCAAAGCAAGGAAGGATGCCAACATTTTTCTTGCAGAAGGAACAAAGATGTTCTTAGAGGCTCCGGCTGACAGGATTCGGGAAGTGTATGTTTCCGAGTCCTTTTTTAAAACAAAAGAGGTTCAAAAAAAACTGATAGAGTTTTCATATGAGACAGTCCCGGATGCACTTTTTAAGAAGATTTCTGATACTATGACACCACAGGGAATTCTTTGTGTGGTGGAACGAAAGGCAGATACCTTACAGAGCATTTTACAGAATAAACACCCTTTCATTATGCTTTTAGAGGATATTCAGGACCCCGGAAATCTTGGAACAATTGTTAGAACAGGAGAAGGCGCAGGGGTAAGCGGTTTTATTATGTCGAAAGGCTGCGTGGATATTTATAATTCCAAGACAATCCGTTCGACTATGGGTTCAATTTTTCGAATGCCCTTTTTTTATACAGACCAATTTGAAGAAACCATAAAGCAACTTCAAAAAAATGACATAATAGTTTATGCTGCCCATCTTAAGGGTACGAAATATTATGATGAAGTGGATTATTTTGGAAACAAAGGTGGTACTGCTTTTTTGATTGGAAATGAAGGAAATGGACTGAAAGAGAAGACAGCAGATTTAGCCGACCTTTATATTAAAATCCCTATGGAAGGCAGGGTAGAGTCTTTAAATGCAGCGGTAGCTTCGAGCATTTTAATGTACGAAGCCGCAAAACAACGCAGGTTGAAAGGTTAAGGAGGAGATAAAAATGCTAGGATTTATAGGTTTTGGAAATATGGCTAGTGCGATTGCAAAGGGAATACTTAAAAGCAATCTATTAAAGCCTGAGGAAATCATTGTATCAAGAAGAGATACAGTAAAATTAAAGGAAACACATGATGAACTGGGGATATGTGTGACGGAGGATAACAGGGAGGTCGTAAGACGTTCCAATGTGATTATTCTTTCTGTTAAGCCACAGATGCTTTCTAGTGTTATAAAACAGATTAAAGAAAATGTAACAGAAGAAAAACTGATTGTTTCCATTGCAGCAGGTAAGTCTACAGCATGGTTGTGCCATGAATTTGAGAAAGACTTAAAAATCATACGCTGTATGCCTAATACCCCAGCACTTGTTGGAGAAGGCTGTACCGGTATCTGTGCAAATGAGCTGGTCACAAAAGAAGACATGGAATACATATTAACTCTTTTTAACAGCTTGGGACTTGCGATTGAAGTACCTGAGAATCTAATGGATGTTGTCGTTGGAGTCAGTGGAAGTTCACCTGCATACGTATTTCTGTTTATGGAAGCACTGGCAGATGCAGCCGTTATGAAGGGTATGCCAAGAAAGCAGGCTTATCAGTTCGTGGCACAGTCAGTTTTAGGTAGTGCTAAGCTTTTGTTAGATACCGGTATGCACCCAGGCGAGCTAAAAGATATGGTATGTTCACCCGGAGGAACCACAATTGAAGCAGTCAAGGTCTTAGAGGATATGGGACTGCGTTCAGCTGTCATAAATGCAGCAGTAAGTTGTATTGAAAAGTCAAAGAATTTGTAATATTTAAGTAGTAAAAACTGGTTAATTAGCCATAAACTTGACAAAGCTCCCATACTTTGGTACGATTACAGAGTTGAAAAACTTAACAAATTTGTAACAAATTACGAAAAACGACATATTCTATTAATAAATAACAATTTTCGTAACGAATTCATTTTGGAGGTAATTCATGAAGACGGGAAGCAGAAGAAGACTTCGTGCTCTGTCAGGTATTGTTGCCGGAGTAATGGCGTTTAGCCTGATGGGAAGAGCAACTGCCCTAGCTGTAACACAAGAATCACTGGCTGATTTAAATGCCGGAGCAGCGCAAGTGCTGGATGCGTTTGATTCCATTTCACAAAATTCAGCAGGGGAAGATGGTTCTACTACTGTCAAACAAGAAAAATCATCGGATGATTCCGATTCTGACGAATCGGATGAACGTAAGTCCGGTCTTGTAATGGCAGATGTTAAGAACTCATTAAATGTTCGTGAGGAAGCAAGTGAAGATTCATCAAAAGTAGGTTTGCTTTATGCAGACTGTGGTGGAGAGATTCTTGACAGTGACGGGGACTGGACGAAAGTAAAGTCTGGAAATTTAGTTGGATGGGCACACAATGACTATCTTTTATTTGGGGAAGAAGCAGAAACACTGGCACATAGTGTTGGAAGGACTATTGCGACGGTCAATGCAGATGCATTAAGAGTACGCAAAGAACCCAAAGAAGATGCAGGTGTCTTTGGTTTGGTAAAAAAGGGTGATGAAATCGAAGCTATTACAGATGAAACGACTGATGAATGGGTAGCAATCGATTTTGAAGGTGATATCGGATATTTATCAGAAGAATTTGTTTCTCTTAATTTCTCTGTGGATAATGGGGAGACATTTGACGAGATAAAAGAGAGAGAACAAAAAGAAAAAGAAGAAAAAGCAAAACTTATTGCTAATTTAGGTGCCGTTGCGGTAGGAACGACAGATGATGTTTTACTTGGAGCACTGGTTCAGTGTGAAGCCGGCAATCAGCCATATGAGGGTCAGCTTGCAGTAGCAGCAGTTGTTATGAATCGAGTAAGAAGTGGGGCATACCCAAATACAATTGCCAGTGTTATCTATGCATCCGGTCAGTTTACACCTGCAGGAAGCGGGAAAGTGGAAGACCGTATTAACAAAGGAGTAAAAGACTCTTGTATGCAGGCTGCGAGGGAAGCAATTAACGGAGCAACCAATGTTGGAACGGCAACTCACTTTAGAAGAGCAGGTTCTCAGGAAGGTATTATTATCGGAGCACACGTATTCTGGTAGATTAAAAGCAAAATAAAGTATATAGAAGACGTCTGCGGTAATTAACTGCAGGCGTCTTTTAAGATAAAGTTAAGAGTTTTTAATCCCATTTTTATTGTGTGATAAATCATTTTGTAGTATCATAAAATGAATACATAAAAGGTAAAGCTTGCCTTTTTTAATAATAGAAAGGGGAGAGGGTTTATGAACTGGCTAATTATTTGGTTGATACTTCTTATTTTATTTATTGCAATTGAAGTAGCAACACTTGGTCTGACAACGATTTGGTTTGCGGGTGGCTCACTTTCAGCTGCCATAACAGCAGCAATTGGACTACCGGTGTATGTACAGATTGCCACATTCTTAGTAATATCAATTGTTTTACTTATCTTTACAAGACCAATTGCGGTTAAATATTTTAATAAAGACAGAGTGAAGACAAATGCAGAAAGTATTGTGAGCAGTCAGGCAGTTGTAACATCTCTTATTGATAATTTATCATCAACCGGACAGGTCAGAGTAAATGGTATGGAGTGGACGGCCAGATCTACAGATGATAATGTAAAAATTTCAGAAGGAAATGTAGTAACAGTGGTAGCAATTAATGGAGTTAAGTTAATTGTAGAACAAAGAAAAGAGGTAAATTAAGATGGGTGGAGCAGTAGTAGCAGTAATTATTTTAATACTTTTTATTTGGATTGTACTTTCTTGTATAAAAATCGTACCACAGGCACACGCATACGTTGTAGAAAGATTAGGCGCTTATCAGAGTACCTGGTCAGTTGGTTTACACTTTAAGGTTCCATTTTTTGATAAAGTAGCAAGAAGAGTACTGCTAAAAGAACAGGTTGTCGATTTTGCGCCACAACCCGTTATTACTAAAGATAATGTAACAATGAGAATTGATACTGTAGTTTTCTATCAGATCACAGATCCTAAGCTGTATGCATATGGTGTTGAGAATCCAATTATGGCAATTGAGAACTTAACTGCTACAACACTTAGAAATATCATCGGTGATTTGGAGCTTGACCAGACACTTACTTCAAGAGAGACTATTAATAGAAAGATGAGAGCATCTCTTGATGTTGCTACTGATCCTTGGGGCATCAAAGTAAACCGTGTTGAATTAAAGAATATTATTCCTCCAGCAGAAATACAGAATGCAATGGAGAAACAGATGAAGGCAGAACGTGAACGTCGTGAGGCCGTTACACGTGCAGAAGGTGAAAAGAAAGCAAACGTTACGGTTGCAGAAGGTAAGAAAGAATCAGTTATCTTGGAAGCAGAAGCTGAAAAGCAGTCAGCTATTCTTCGTGCTGAAGCACAGAAGGAAAAGATGATTCGTGAGTCTGAAGGTGAGGCAGAAGCAATCTTAAGAGTGCAAAAGGCTAAGGCTGATGGTATTCGTATGATTCGTGAAGCAGGTGCAGATGAAGCCGTTCTTAGAATTAAGAGCTTAGAAGCATTTGAAAAGGCAGCAGACGGACAGGCGACCAAGATTATTATTCCATCTGAGATACAGGGAATGGCAGGTCTTGCAGCATCTTTAAAAGAAATCGTAACCAAATAACAACAAGACATAACTTGCAAACACACGCCTTACACCTTATAATCGGTGTAAGGCGTTT
>CAZQTM010000014.1:0-8275 GCA_964595855.1 uncultured Lachnospiraceae bacterium
TGTCATTTTATGCTTTAAAGATTAAGTATCCAAAGTATGATATATTAGAAGAGGAAAAACAATTATTACTATTTAAAGATATTTATTTACCTGTATTTTGGGGCAAAAAAGTATACCGCGAATATGTAATGATAGATGCATTATATTCTGAAGATGCAGCAAAATCATTATTAAATGAAAAATTAAATCAAGAGATACAAGATTTGACTGAAAAAGGGGTACAAATTATAGAAAATAATGTTAAAATAAGTGATAATAGTGAAGATTTTTTCCTAACTGGTTTTATGGTAGTAGTTGAAAGAAATGATTTGAAGACCGCGGTTGTTAAAAAACAGATAGAAAAAATGGAGACACAGACATTAAATGAATGATAATTATATTGAAAAGAAAATGGAAATACCCATAGAACACTGTATTAATATATTTGGCCAATATGATATTTTTATGAAAAAAATTGAAAGTGTTTATCATGTAGATATTATTAATCGAGAAAGTAATATCATAATAAAGGGAAATGAAAGAGATGTTTTAAGGGCACAATCAATTTTATCAACATTAAAAGAACTTTCACAGAGAGGAAACACAATTTTGGAACAGAATGTGGACTATGCAATAGCAATGGGTATGGAAGAAAATGAAGAAGAACTTTTAAATATCGATAAAGAAGTAATTTGTCATACAGTATCCGGAAAACCAATCAAACCCAAAACATTAGGACAGAAAAGTTATGTTGATAGTATTCGTAATAAGATGATTGTTTTTGGAATGGGTCCGGCAGGAACTGGAAAAACTTATTTGGCAATGGCTATGGCGATTACGGCATTTAAATATAATGAAGTAGAAAAAATAATATTAACAAGACCTGCAATTGAAGCGGGGGAGAAGCTTGGTTTTTTACCGGGAGATCTTCAAAGCAAAGTAGATCCATATTTAAGACCTTTATATGATGCACTTTATCAGATTATGGGGGCTGAGAGTTTTCAGAAGAATATGGAAAAAGGCTTAATTGAGGTTGCACCATTAGCGTATATGAGAGGTCGGACTTTGGATAATGCATTTATTATTTTAGATGAAGCTCAAAATACAACACCAGCACAGATGAAGATGTTTCTTACTAGAATTGGATTTGGTTCAAAAGTAATTATTACTGGTGATGCGTCACAAAAAGACTTGCCTATTGGAGCAAAATCAGGATTAGATATTGCGGTAAGGGTATTAGGTAAACTTGATGATATTGCTTTTTGTAATTTAACAAGTCGGGATGTAGTAAGGCATCCACTAGTTCAGAAAATTGTAAAGGCCTATGAGCAATATGAACAAAAGGAAAATAATAAGGCTAGTAATACGAAAAAACAATACCGAAGGGAAAAACAAAAATGATTCTTTATATAGAGAATGATATCGATAAAATATTTGATTTTGATATAAAAGAAGTTGCTACAAATGTAATTAATCAGACATTATGTATGGAAAAGTGTCCATATGAAGCAGAAGTCAATCTTTTGCTGACAGATAATGAAAATATACGAATTTATAATCGAAATAACCGTAATATTGATAAAGCAACAGATGTGCTGTCATTTCCTAATCTCATTTTTCAAAAAGAATCAGAATTTATAATTCCGGAGGGTATGGATGCAGATTTTTTTGATCCTGATACAGGTAATTTGATTTTAGGAGATATTATTATTTCTGTTGAAAAGGTTACCGCGCAAGCTAAAGAGTATGGGCATAGTGAAAAAAGAGAATTTGCATTTTTAGTAGCTCATAGCATGCTGCATCTTAGCGGTTATGACCATATGACAGAAGAGGAAGCAAAAGTAATGGAACAGAAACAAGAAATGATATTAAATGAGCTTGGAATTACCAGAGATTAAGTTAAGTGAAAGGGTATTTACATATGAAAACCAGATCTATTTTTAATTGGTTTAATAAATTATCATATTTAATGTATTTTATGATACTAGGATATTTTGCAAAGGATTGTGGCTTGGGTTTTTATTTCGTTACATTTCTTATTTATGGTTCCTTGTATTTTATCTTTATGGATACACTGATGAGCACTGTAGCCAAAATGGTATCTGTTAGAAATCATAAGGGTTTGTATGAAAATTCCAGGGAAATACTCTACAATGGACTGATCTATGCTCTTCTAATTGGATTTGTAACTTTTGCTGTTTTTCTCATATCCGGTGAATATATATTAAAACACTTAATTGGTTCATCCATTCCTACTATTATTTTTAAGTGTTTTGCTGTCTATTTTTTACTAAGAGCATTTTCCAATTGTATCATTGGATATATACGAGGAAAAGGATATACGTCCATCTATCATGTCTATTTATTATTTAATGGAATTTTATTATTATTATTAAGTCCTTTTATCATAAGAATTAGTTATCTTTATGGAGAGAAAGTTGCAAATCTTCTTAAAAATGAACTATATGCTTATGTATTTAGTGCAGCAGGAGCTATTGTTGTACAAATAGCAGCTCTATGTATCAGTTTATTAATTGCAATAATTTTATATAAGAAAACAATAGGACAAAAGACTAGTGAAAATATTAAAAATGGGATGAGAGGCGTTGAAAATAAAAAAAGTTTCTTCATTAATTTATTTTCTATTTCTCTTCACTTACTGAGTAATCATATATTTTCATTATTATCAATATTGGGAATTTGTACCATTTATTTAGTATCTGCTGTTAGAATTGGAGTGAATACCTGTGAAATTTCTTCCAATATGGGGGTTGTCATTGGGAAATTTCTTTTAATCTGTTCTTTTCCTATTTGTATTTATCAGGAATATATTAATTCAGAAAAGATCAAATTACATAACGATTTTATGAAAGAGGAATCTAAAAATATTCGTATCCGATCACAATATATAATAAAAAACTGCTTGTTTTTGTTACTTCCGGCTACAGCCGTGATAATAACATTAGCAAATCCAATCGTTAAAATATTTTTTGATGGGAAAATGGAAATGGCAGTGAAGATGCTATATTATGGAGGAAGCCTCATTTTATTGGTTGGTGCAACGCTTTCCTTAAAGTGTATTTTATCTGGTATTCAAAGAAACTTTACAATTATGATTAATTCTTTGATTGCCTCTATTCTTGCTCTATTATTTTCACTTCTGTTAAATCGATATCATATTGATGTTTTTAATATAGTATATAGTCTGTTAATTTATTATTTATTAAATACGGTTTTACTCTTTCTAGCATATATTAAGGTTGTTTCAATCAATATGCAGGATATGATTGGGCGTATTATAAAAATTGTGATTTCAACAGTAATGCTAATTATATGTGAATTAATTTTAGATAAATTATTAGTTATGAATGTTTTTTTACTATTCCTATGTATTCTAATAGGTTATGTCATTTATATTTCTATTAATATTTTGATGCGAGGATTAAATAAAAAAGATATACAGTCATTAAAAGATTCACTCATATATATTCCTCTTTACTTTATCTGTACAAAATTTCATATTAGATAGGGAATATTTTCCTTATTAATGCTGATACTATTCAAAAAGGAGATTGACATGAAGTTTTTGAAGAGTATCAGTTTGTTTTTCTTTTTACCTATTATCTGTTTTGTGTTAGGTGCATTTGTATATTCTAAATGCGATAATTTTTTTTATCCGAAAGAGAATGATAATAAAAATTATGTAAAACAAGATTTGTCTAATTTAAATTCTACATCTATAGATTCTGACCATAATAAGCAAGAAGAAAAGATTCAGGTAAATGCTGAAGAAAGTGTTACCACATGTGATACCATATATATGATTAATGAATATGATCTTGTTAATCATACAGACAATGAAAAGCAGGAGCCTATACCAGTTTATTTTATGGGTTTAAATCGTGAAGAACTGATGATTGCGGTAGAAAATTATGAAATGAGCCCTTCTTTTCAGGATTTGCAGGATGGATTTCAAACGATAGAATTAACATACTTTAGCCCAGAGAAAATCATTGTAACGAAAAGTTATGAAATGGTTCCAAAAGAAGAAGTATACTATTTGAAAGTAGAAAATAATAAAATTGTTGTATACCAGTCAGATATGGAAACGATATATTTGTACACAGAGATCGAGTTGGATGATTTGCCTGATGATTTACAACAAGAGATAATTAATGTAAAGTGTATTAATAACTTGGAGTCTCTTTATGATTTTCTTGAATCGCATTCGAGCTAAGTATTTTTATATTGGGAGTATATAAATGAAGAAAAAAATATTGATCATCGGCGGAGGTGCTTCGGGCTTGATGGCTGCTATTACAGCCGCGGGGAATAATGCAGAAGTAACAATATGTGAAAAAAATGATAGGGTTGGTAAGAAAATTCTGGCTACCGGTAATGGAAAATGTAATATTTCAAATAGAAATCTTACGATGAACAATTATTTTACAGAAAATCCGGATAGACTAATATCATATTTTAATGTATTTGATGTAGAAGATACCATATCCTTTTTTAAGGAGTGCGGTTTGCTTTTAAAAGATAAGAACGGTTATTTATATCCAGCGTGTGAACAGGCCGCTACTGTATTGGATATTTTGAGAAATCGAATCAAACAGCTAGATGTGACAGTTTTAAATACAATAGAGATTTTGGAGAGTGATCTCTTTTATAATGAGTCAGGTACGTGGAACATTAGGATAAACGGAAAAACATTTGTTTATGATGCAGTCATTCTTGCTTGTGGAAGTTATGCAGGACTAATAAAAGGTGAAAAATTTAGTGGATATTCTATCGCAAAAAAAATGGGACATACTGTTTTGACACCATTTCCGGCTCTTGTTCAGTTAATCTGTAAAGAAAAGTTCTTCCCATCCATATCGGGTGTGAGATGTGATGCTTTCTTAACACTAAAAAGTGGACATGAAGTACTTACAACAGAACGGGGCGAGTTACAGATTGCAGATTATGGTATATCAGGAATCCCGGTATTTCAATTTAGCAGAATTGTCGCTGTGAAATTGTCAAAAGAAGAAAAGATATCTGTAAATATTGATTTCTTGCCAGATTATGACCGGGACGAATGGAAATTATTTATAATGAATAGATTAATAACTTATCAGGGTGAAGATGTTGAAACATTTTTTACGGGGTTGCTACATAAGAAACTAAATGTATTATTTATCAAACTTTATTCTTTAAAAGTACAGGAACTTGTTAAAGAAGATAATTATGATAAAATAATGAATGCATGTATGGCAATGAAGGATTTTACGGTTACTCCAATTGCAACAAAACCTTTTGAGAATGCTCAAACTACTGCGGGAGGAGTTATGCTATCACAGTTAGATAATAATTTACAGTCGGTTATACATCCGAATCTGTATTTTTGTGGTGAAATAATAGATGTAGATGGTAAATGTGGAGGATATAACCTACAATGGGCATGGACATCAGGCTATATTGCAGGAAATTCAGCATCAAAACAGGATAATTAACAAATATATGGAGATAGTTTGAAAAATATGATTCAGATTCAACAGTTAAAGCTTTCTGTATCAGAGGATGAGAAGGCACTAAATAAAAAAGTTGCAAATAAACTAAAAATATCACCAAATGAAATCAAGTCAATAGAGATTGTAAAAAAGTCAATTGATGCACGAAAAAAACCTGACTTATATTATAGCTATACATTACATGTTCTTGTTGCAGATGAAGAAAAGACAATAAGGAAGATTAAAGACGACCAGATTTTGAAAGTATCTGAAAAAGAGTATTATTTTCCTACAAATGGTGAAAAAGTATTAACGAAACGACCTGTTATAATCGGAATGGGGCCCGCTGGTTTATTTTGTGGATATATGCTTTCAAAATATGGGTTTAAACCTATTATTTATGAACGTGGCAAGAGAGTAGAGGACAGAATACTTGATGTAGAGAACTTTTGGAATGGTGAGAAACTACTTCTTAATTCCAACGTACAGTTTGGAGAAGGCGGTGCCGGAACATTTTCTGATGGGAAATTAAATACACTGATAAAAGATAAATTTGGTAGGAATAAAGAAGTTTTAAAAATATTTGTTGAAAATGGTGCACCTGAAGAAATATTATACGAAAGCAAACCTCACATTGGCACCGATATTTTGTCTGATACCGTGAAAAGTATGCGGCAAAAGATGATTAATTGGGGGGCGGATATTAATTATGAAAGTCAAGTAACTGACTTTATAATAAAGGATAATAGATTAATTAATATTGTAATAAATAATAGTTTAACAGTAGATGTAGAAAATGTTATTTTGGCAATTGGACATAGCGCCAGGGATACATTTAAAACATTGTATGATAGAAAAGTCCCAATGGAGGCAAAATCATTTGCTGTTGGCATGAGAGTTCAACATCCTCAGGAATGTATTGATATCAATCAGTATGGAAATCGGTATAAAGAATATAAATTACCACCTTCTATTTATAAACTAACAGCTAAGACTTCAAGTAATCGAGGAGTTTATTCATTTTGCATGTGCCCCGGTGGTTTTGTTGTAAATGCTAGTTCAGAAGAGAATGCTCTTGCAGTTAATGGTATGAGTTATCACAATCGTGATAGTAAAGTAGCAAATAGTGCAATTATTGTTACGGTTACAACAGATGATTTTGGATCGAATCATCCACTTTCGGGTGTTGAATTTCAAAGAGAACTGGAAAAAAAGGCATTTAATCTGGGTAATGGTGTAATTCCCATTCAATATTATAAAGATTTTAAAGGAGAATCAGGGAATACGGAAGTAATAAAAAATCCTTTTGAACCTATGATTAAGGGATTATATCAATTTGCAGACTTACGTAAATTAATGTCACCTGAAATGAATGTGTCTTTTATCGAAGGAATGGAACAGTTTAATCGTTTGATACCAGGGTTTTCTGATGATTATGTTGTACTTGCAGGAATGGAAAGCAGAACATCTTCACCGGTAAGAATTAACCGAAAACAAGATATGCAATCTGAAATAGAGGGGCTTTACCCATGCGGAGAAGGAGCAGGATATGCGGGAGGCATCACTTCAGCTGCTATGGATGGTCTTTGTGTGGCTGAAACCCTTGCAAGTAAATACAAAATACTGTAGAATAAATGAAATTTAAATCGTAGCGTGGAGGCTAAGAATGGAATCCTTACGGAGTACAATGAAAGATAAAAAAAGAATTGTCATAAAGATTGGTTCTTCTTCATTACAGCATAAAGAAACTGGTGATTTAGATTATACAAAACTGGATGTGTTAGTAAGGGAACTATGTAATTTAAGAAATCAGGGAAAAGACGTTATTTTAGTAAGTAGTGGTGCTATTGCAGTTGGGAAAAAAGCAATTGGGACAAGTGCTGTGAAACAAGATAGTAAACATATGGGATTCAAACAGGCATGTGCTGCAATTGGACAGGCAAGACTTATGATGACCTATCAAAAAATCTTTGCTGAATACAATCAGATAGCAGCTCAGATTCTGATGACAAAGAATACTATTACGGATGAAATAAACCGTACAAATGCATATAATACATTTATGGAATTACTTAATTTAGGAGTAATTCCAATTGTAAATGAAAATGATACCGTATCGACATATGAAATTGTAGTTGGTGATAATGATGTTTTAATCGGTGATAATGATACACTTTCTGCAATCGTTGCCTCATTAGTGAACGCTGATCTATTAATCCTACTATCAGATATTGATGGTTTGTACACTGATGACCCAAGGAAAAATCCGAATGCTAAATACATTGAACAGGTAGATCTGTTAACAGAAGATTATATGAACATGGGGAAAGAAAGTACTGGCAGTAATGTTGGAACAGGCGGAATGAATACAAAGATGACTGCCGCTAAAATAGCAACCAGCTGTGGTACGGATATGATTATTGCCAATAGTAAAGATATCAGAATTATCCATAGAATTATGGATGGAAGAAAATATGGTACATTATTTAAGGCTAATATAAATGAAGAATTTGATGTTATCGAATTTATTAAAAATATACACTCATAAAGATTAGAGGTTATAATATATGAATATACAGGAGAAAATTGACAGAATTAATGAACTTTATCATAAATCACAAAAAGAAGGTTTAAATGATGAAGAAAAAAAAGAACAGGCAGCACTGCGAAAAGATTATATTGACTCAGTAAAACGAAATTTAAGAGGACAGTTAAATCAGGTAAATGTCCAAAACGATGATGGAAGCATTGAAAATCTTGGTGAAAAATATGGAAACAAAAGAACGCATTAGAAAATTATC
>CAZQTM010000014.1:8375-21909 GCA_964595855.1 uncultured Lachnospiraceae bacterium
AAAGAAGAAATACTGGTAATTGTACCGGGAACAGCATTTGATAAAGAGTGTAACAGGATTGGATACGGAAAAGGGTTTTATGACAGATATTTAAAGCTATATTGTCTAATAAATACAATTGGCTTAGCTTTTGAGCGCCAAGTGTTTGAGTCAATTCCACATAATGAAGAGGATATACCGATATCTTTACTTATTACGGAAGATAGAATTTTTAAGAGCGGTAAATAAGGGGGACGTTATATGACAGATATTAATCTTTTGGGTAAAAAAGCCAAAGACGCAAAATATAAGATGAATAATCTTACCACAGAAGAAAAAAATAATGCATTAAATATAATTGCAGATGATTTAATTAGTAACACATCAAATTTATTAAAAGCAAATAGGATTGATCTTGAAAAGGGAGAGAAGGAAGGTATGCATCCTGGTCTTCTTGATCGCTTGCGCTTAACCGAAGAAAGAATAAAGGGAATTGCAGAAGGTCTTAAGCAGATTGTCAATTTGCCGGATCCGGTTGGAAAGTTATTAGAAGAGAATACATTAAAAAATGGAATGATTGTTAAAAAAGTTACCGTACCATTAGGAGTTATTGGAATTATTTATGAATCCAGACCTAATGTTACAGCAGATGCTTTTGGATTATGTTTTAAAGCAGGGAATGCAGTGATTTTGAAAGGCGGCAGTGACGCTATTCATTCAAACATAGCCATTACCAACAGTATTCGTAATTCTTTAATGAAGTGTAAT
Organism: uncultured Lachnospiraceae bacterium; assembly: GCA_964595855.1. Classification (GTDB taxonomy): domain Bacteria; phylum Bacillota; class Clostridia; order Lachnospirales; family Lachnospiraceae; genus RGIG8767. The sequence goes on from CAZQTM010000014.1 coordinate 9,123, forward strand.
GTTATAGAAGATGCAGTTCAATTGATTGAAGACACCGATCGGGCTGTTACCGAAAAGTTCATGAAATGTAAAGAATACGTTGATGTTTTAATTCCAAGAGGTGGTGCAGGACTAATTAAAAGTGTTGTTGAGAATAGTTCCATACCTGTAATTGAAACCGGAACCGGAAATTGTCATATCTACGTAGATGAATCTGCTGATTTGAATAAAGCATTACCAATCATTATCAATGCAAAAACACAGAGAATCGGAGTATGCAACACTTGTGAATCCCTGGTTGTTCATGAAAAGTGCATGAAAGATTTTCTGCCAATGCTAGCTGAAAAGCTGAAAGAAAAACATGTAGAAATACGTGGAGATAAAAATACATGTGGTATCATAACAGATTGTATTAGGGCCACAGAGGAAGACTATGCCAAGGAATATCTTGACTATATTATTTCGATTAAGACTGTAAAAACAATTGAGGATGCAATTACTCATATTAATCTATATAGTACAGGTCACTCTGAGGCAATCATAACAGAGAATAAAGAGAATGCAGAAAAATTTCTAAATGAAATTGATTCTGCTTGTGTATATGTAAATGCATCTACTCGTTTTACAGATGGATTTGTTTTTGGCATGGGTGCTGAAATTGGTATTAGTACACAAAAGTTACATGCAAGAGGTCCTATGGGGTTAAAGGAACTCACAACTTACAAATACACAATTATTGGGGACGGACAGATAAGAGAATAATTGGAGATTTTATGAATACTTTAGAAAATGCTAATCAATCTGAAATAGAAGAAGATATACAATATGAATATATTGATAAAGTAAAAAAAATAATAGACAGGATTTCAAAAGAAGCCGGGCATAAACTTACCTGTTGCGTTGTTACGTTTGGCTGTCAGATGAATGCGAGAGATTCTGAAAAACTTGCAGGAATTTTAGAAGCAGTAGGGTACGTATTAACCGAGGATGAGCATGCGGATTTTGTAATTTATAATACATGTACAGTTCGTGATAATGCAAACCAAAGAGTATATGGACGACTTGGAGCCCTAAATCGTATGAAAAAAGAAAATCCACATATGCGCATTGCACTATGTGGATGTATGATGCAGGAACCAAGTGTAGTTGAAAAAATAAAGAAAAGTTATCGTTTTGTAGATTTAATATTTGGTACCCATAATCTTTACAAATTTGCAGAACTTTTATACAGAATGTTTGAAAATAACAGGATGGTTATAGATATTTGGAAGGATACAGATAAGATTGTAGAAAACCTTCCGGTTGAAAGAAAGTATTCCTTTAAATCCGGTATTAACATTATGTTTGGATGTAATAATTTCTGTAGTTATTGCATTGTACCTTATGTAAGAGGTCGAGAAAGAAGCCGTGAACCAAAGGAAATTATTAGAGAGATAGAGTCATTGGTAAAAGATGGTGTAATGGAAATTATGCTATTAGGACAGAATGTCAATTCATATGGTAAAAATCTCGAAAATCCAATGACTTTTGCAGAACTTCTAAGGGAAGTAGAAAAGATAGAAGGACTTGAAAGAATACGTTTTATGACTTCACATCCCAAGGACTTATCAGATAATTTAATTGAAGTAATGAAAAATTCCAAGAAGATATGCAGACATTTACATTTACCATTACAGTCTGGATCTGATAGAATCCTAAAACAGATGAACAGAAAATATACGAAAGAGACATATCTCAATCTTGTTAGTAGAATTAGGAAAGAAATACCGGATATTTCAATTTCTACTGATATAATTGTAGGATTCCCAGGCGAAACGAAGGAAGATGTGGATGATACGATAGATGTAATTAGAAAAGCAGAATTTGAAAATGCGTTTACTTTCATATATTCAAAGAGGACAGGTACTCCGGCTGCTGCTATGGATAATCAGGTATCCGAAGAATTTATTAAAGAACAATTTGATCGTGTTTTACAGACTGTTCAGGAAATATCCAAAGAACGTGTAGGAAAATATACAGGACAAATAATGGATGTTCTGGTAGAAGAAAAAAATGAACACAATGAAGAGTATGTTACCGGAAGACTTTCCAATAATATAATGGTTCATTTTAAAGGTGATGAATCTTTAGTGGGGAAAATGGTTTCGGTACGACTAATTGAAGCAAAGGGATTTTACTATTTTGGAGAATTGGTTTAATTTACTTTAATAATAAATTATGATATAGTAAAAAGCAGGTATGGATTTATTCATACCTGCTTTTTTGAGGTAAATGAAAGATAAAGAGGTTAGAAGAAGTGGCTGAATTAACACCAATGATGCAACAATATATGAAGACCAAGGAACAATATAAGGACTGTATTTTGTTTTACCGTCTTGGTGATTTTTATGAGATGTTTTTTGATGATGCAATTGTTGCATCGAAGGAACTTGAGATAACATTAACGGGAAAAAGCTGCGGGTTAGAGGAACGAGCACCAATGTGCGGTATCCCTTATCATGCAGTTGATGGTTATTTAGATAAACTTGTGTCAAAAGGATATAAGGTAGCAATATGTGAACAATTAGAAGATCCCAAGCTGGCTAAAGGGATTGTAAAAAGAGACGTAATACGTATTGTTACACCGGGAACCAATCTTAGTATGCAGGCATTAGAAGAAAATAAAAATAATTATTTGATGTCAATTGCTTTTTTTACTGGAAGAATTGGTATTTCCATAGCCGATGTAACAACCGGTGATTATTATCTGACTGAAGTAGAAGATATAAAAAAGCTATATGATGAAATAATGAAGTATACACCCAGTGAAATCATCTGTAATGATGCATTACTGGTTAGTGGGATTGATGTTGAAGATTTAAAAGGTAGACTTGGAATATCCATAAATTCATTAGAACCACATTTTTATGATGAAGAAAGAAGTAAAAAATCTTTAATGAAGCATTTTCATGTCAATAGTATGATAGGTCTTGGAATTGAAGATTTCATTTCCGGTATCATTGCGGCAGGTGCATTATTGCAATATCTGTATGAGATACAAAAAACTTCCTTGGATCATATCACACATATTTATCCATATCTCACCAGCAAATACATGCTATTAGACAGCTCTACCAGAAGAAATCTTGAATTAACAGAAACTCTTCGCGAGAAACAAAAAAGAGGATCTTTATTATGGATTTTAGATAAAACAAAAACAGCAATGGGAGGTCGTTTACTAAGAAGTTATGTGGAACAACCCCTTATTGATAAAGCTGAAATAGAACAACGTCTTAACGCAGTAGAGGAATTGACAAAGAAACCGGTAGAACGGGATGAATTAAGAGAATACCTGAATCCGGTATATGATTTGGAACGTTTGTTGAGTAAAGTAGCTTATAAAACTGCGAACCCAAGAGATTTGATAGCATTTCGAAACTCCATGGAAATGTTGCCTCCTATCAAAACAATTACAGGCGATTTAGATGATTTACTATTAAAAGAAATAAATAATAATATAGATGATTTACAAGATGTGTTTCAATTAATTGATAGTTCTATTATGGAAGAGCCCCCAATTACCATTAGAGAGGGTGGAATCATCAAACAGGGATTTGATGAAACGATAGATTCTCTTCGAAGTGCAAAAACAGAGGGAAAGAACTGGTTGGCCCAGCTTGAAAATACAGATAGAGAACGTACTGGAATTAGAAATTTGAAAATCAAGTATAATAAAGTATTTGGATATTATTTTGAAGTAACAAACTCTTATTTAAATCTTGTTCCAGACGATTTTATTAGAAAACAAACGCTTACTGGAGCAGAACGTTATACAACACCGCGACTAAAGGAACTTGAGGATACCATACTTAATGCAGAAGACAAATTGGTAACAATCGAATATGATAAGTTTTGTGAAATCAGAGATTATATAGCAAAACAGGTAGAGAGAATACAAAAAACTGCAAAGGCAATTGCAAGACTAGATGTAATGTCTTCCCTTTCAATAGTTGCAGAGCAAAATCGATATGTAAGACCGGTTTTAAATGAAAAGGGAATTATTGATATTAAAGAGGGACGTCATCCAGTAGTAGAAAAGATGATTGACCATGATCTGTTTATTTCAAATGACACATATTTAGATAATGGAAAACATTGTATTTCTGTTATTACAGGACCCAATATGGCAGGAAAATCTACATACATGAGACAAAGCGCATTAATTGTTCTGTTAGCACAGATTGGCTCATTCGTACCAGCTAAAAGTGCAAATATTGGTATTGTAGACCGAATTTTCACCAGAGTTGGAGCAAGCGATGATTTAGCAAGTGGACAGAGTACTTTCATGGTAGAAATGAATGAAGTTGCAAATATACTACGAAATGCCACGTCAAAAAGTCTACTTGTACTAGATGAAATTGGTAGAGGAACATCCACCTTTGATGGATTGAGTATTGCCTGGGCTGTTATTGAACATATTGCCAATACAAAAATACTCGGTGCAAAAACATTATTTGCGACACATTACCATGAACTGACTGAATTAGAAGGAAAAATCAGTAATGTAAATAATTATTGTATTGCAGTTAAGGAAAAAGGTGATGATATCGTTTTCTTACGAAAGATTGTAAAAGGCGGGGCTGATAAAAGCTATGGTATCCAGGTAGCGAAATTAGCAGGGGTACCGGATATTGTAATTGATAGGGCAAAGGAGATTGTAAATCAATTAAGTGATAATGATATTACAGAGAAAGTCCAAAACATTGAGATAAAAGTTAAAAATGATAGTAAGATACAACAAAAAAAATTAGATGAAGTTGATTTAGAACAGATTTCTTTATTTGATACGGTCAAGGATGAAGATGTATTAAAAGAACTGAAAGAAATTGAAGTAACAACATTAACGCCATTAGACGCACTCAATACATTATACAGATTACAAAATAAGCTGAAAAACAGATGGTAAGTATTCATTACAAATGAAAGGACAATACATGGCAAAGATACAGGTCTTGAGTGAAGAAACAATTGATAAGATTGCAGCTGGTGAAGTAATTGAACGACCAGCAAGTATTGTAAAAGAATTAATTGAAAATGCGATTGATTCCGGTGCAAATGCCATAACTGTAGAGATTAAGGAAGGCGGAATTTCCTTTATTCGAGTTACGGATAATGGAGAAGGAATTGAAAGAGATCAGGTAAGAAATGCCTTTTATAGACATGCAACAAGCAAAATCATAGATGCTGAGGAAATCGACAGTATTTTAACATTGGGTTTTCGAGGTGAAGCTTTATCCAGTATTGCAGCAGTTGCGCAGGTTGAGATGATCACAAAGACAAAAGAGGAACTGGTCGGAGTAAGGTATGCTATCGAAGGAGCAAGGGAGATTGATTTTTCTGAAATTGGCATTCCTAATGGTACAACAGTCATTGTAAGAAATGTTTTCTTTAATACCCCGGTCAGACGTAAATTCCTAAGAACACCTATCACTGAAGCTGGATACATTACAGATATCTGTGAACATCTCGCAATGTCAAAGCCAAATATATCCTTTAAATTCATCAATAGTGGTCAAGTAAAATTTCATACTTCAGGAGATGGCGATTTAAAAGAATTAATCTATCGTATCTATGGAAAAGACGTTTCAAAAGAAATGATTCCCTTTGAACAGGAAAGCAAAGATATTTCCATAGAAGGATTCTTGGGAAAACCAACCATTAACCGTTCTAATAGAAATTATGAGAATTACTACATTAATGGAAGATATATCAAAAGTTCAATGATTGCAAAAGCAGTTGAAAATGGATATAAACCGTATCTAATGCAGCATAAATTCCCCTTTTTTGTTTTGAATATCAGAGTTAATACAAAAATGATAGATGTAAATGTACATCCTACCAAAATGGATGTTAGATTTTCAAATCAGGAATATTTTTATGATTATCTTGTAAGTGCTATTTCGAGTGGGTTACGTGTTCATGAAATGATTCCCGATATACATTTTGAAGAGAATTTGCGAAATCAAGATGTTGTACCTATGAATAGAGATAAAACTTCCTATCCAGAGCCTTTTGAAGAAATAAGAAAGGGTAAATTTGAAGTTAACGAGAGCTCCCAAAGTGAATATAAATTAAACCAAATGCAGGAACAAAGAGAAAAGTTGCAAGATTTATTGCAAAATACAAATTCAAATAAAATTATTGGAAATGACTCAGATCCAGTAATTGACAAAAATGCAAATTTTCATGCAAATATTATTAAGGCTGAAAACTCAATTTTTGTAGATCAGAATATACAAATGACTATTTTTGACGATAAAGTGTTAACAAAAGAGAATTTTGACGAATACAATATCTTGGGGCAGATATTTGATACTTACTGGTTAATTTCGTTTCGGGACAAGCTTCTCATTCTTGATCAGCATGCTGCTCATGAAAAAATAAAGTATGAATCAATGATTCAGAGAATGAAAGAAAATAAAGTACAAAAACAATTTGTGAATCCCCCCATTGTGATTTCCTTGTCTGGACAGGAAGAGAGCCTGTTAAAAAGATATAAGGATATATTTGAAAAGATGGGTTTTGAGATTGAGGAATTTGGTGGAAATGAAATTGCAGTAAGAAGTGTACCGATTGATTTATATGGTAAGAATGAAAAAGAAATGTTTGTTGATGTTTTAGATGAGTTATCAAATGATATTCCAAGAGGTACCCCAGAATATATTAATGAAAAAATAGCAAGTATGGCATGCAAAGCAGCTGTAAAAGGTAATCATTCCATGAAAATTGATGAAGTAAAAAGCTTAATTGAACAATTGTTTTCACTTGATAATCCTTATAACTGCCCTCATGGTAGACCAACGATTATTTCAATGAGTAAATATGAAATTGAAAAGAAATTTAAGAGAATTGTATAACATGACAAATCATAAATTAGTAATCATTACGGGACCAACAGCTGTTGGTAAAACTAGTATTTCTATTAAACTTGCAAAAAAAATTGGTGGTGAAATAATTAGTGCCGATTCTATGCAGGTTTATAGAAATATGAACATTGGAACTGCTAAAATCAAACAGGATGAAATGCAGGGAATACCACATTATTTAATTGACTGTTTGAATCCGGATGAGGAATTTAATGTTGCCATTTTTCAGGGTATGGCAAAGAAGGCAATTTTAGAAATAGAAAAAAATGGTCATATTCCTATTATTGTAGGAGGTACCGCGTTTTATATCCAAGCTTTGCTATATGGAATTGATTTTAGTGAAGAAAATCATGATAAAAAATATAGAAATTATTTGTATGAAATAGCAGAAAAAGAAGATGGAGCAGAATTATTATATGAAATGCTTAAAGAGAAAGATCCGGAATATGCATTAACCGTTCATATGAATAATGTAAAAAGAGTAGTGAGGGCATTGGAATATTTACAATTTACCGGGCGAAAGTTTTCAATATACAATGAGGAACAACGTAACAAAAATGCTGATTACAGTTTCTGCTACTTTGCATTAAACGATAAAAGAGAGAACATATATGAAAATATAAACAAACGTGTAGACAAAATGATGAAGGATGGACTGTTAGAGGAGGTAATAAGCCTTAAAAAATCCGGATATCAGAGAAATCTTGTATCTATGCAGGGATTGGGGTATAAAGAGATTCTTTCATATGTAGATAATGAAATTTCTCTGGAAGAAGCAGTGGATGTTATTAAACGTGATACCAGACATTTTGCAAAACGTCAGCTTACATGGTTAAGACGAGAAAAAGATATTATCTTTATAGATAAAGAGCAGTATGGGTACAATGAGGAAAGGATTCTTGATTATATGTGTTCAAGAATAAAGGAAATTGATTAATGTTGCAAATGGAAAAAATGTATGAGTTATTTAAAATAGATAACAATGTTTATAACTATAGTAAAAAAGTCTTAAGTGGGCTGAAAGAAAGATTTTATTCTATAGATAAAAATACTGAATATAACCAGTTAAAAGTAATTCATGCTATGCAGAAATGTAAGGTATCTGAGGCCTGCTTACTTGGAACAACCGGCTATGGATATAATGATTTGGGTAGAGATACATTAGAGAAAGTATATGCAGAAATTTTTGGAACACAAGATGCTCTAGTACGTCCACAAATAACCTGTGGAACACATGCTCTTGCACTTGCACTTATGAGTAACCTAAGGCCTGGAGATGAACTTTTATCTCCTGTTGGAAAACCATATGATACTTTGGAAGAAGTTATTGGTATAAGAGAAAGCAAAGGTTCCTTAAAAGAATATGGAATTACGTACAAACAAGTTGATTTGTTAGAAGATAGTAGCTTTGATTATGAAGGTATAAAAAAAGCAATTTGTGAGAAAACAAAAATGGTTACCATACAGCGTTCTAAGGGTTATCAGACCAGAAAAACACTTTCAGTAGAATGTATTGGGGAATTAATTACATTTATAAAGAGTATAAAGCCGGATATTATCTGTATGGTGGACAACTGTTATGGAGAATTTGTACAAAACAAAGAACCATCGCAAGTAGGAGCTGATCTTATCGTTGGATCACTGATTAAGAATCCAGGAGGAGGTCTTGCACCTATTGGGGGATATATTGCAGGAAAAAAGGAATATGTAGAAAATGCAGCATTTCGTTTGACGTCTCCGGGGCTTGGCAAAGAAGTGGGTGCTTCTCTGGGTATTTTAAAAGATTTTTACCAGGGATTATTTTTGGCACCAAGTGTTACGGCAAATGCGCTTAAGGGTGCAATATTTGCAGCAGCATGTTTTGAAAATCTTGGCTTTTCGGTTATTCCTGACAGCGAAGAGGAACGTTTTGATATTATTCAGGCAATTACATTTGGAAGTAAAGAAGGTGTCATTGCTTTTTGCCAGGGTATACAGGCAGCTGCTCCAATTGATAGTTATGTAGTTCCGGAACCATGGGATATGCCTGGCTATGACAGCCCTGTTATTATGGCTGCAGGGGCATTTGTGTCAGGCTCATCCATAGAATTAAGCGCAGATGGACCAATTAAACCTCCTTATGCAGTATATTTCCAAGGGGGATTAACATGGGAACATGCAAAATTGGGTATTATGAAATCATTACAGTGTGTGAAGGATGCCGGGCTTATAAAATTATGAAGTTAAAATGTAGAATTGTGGCAAGTTTACACTATGAAAGACGAAAAAAAAACATGTTATTTTATATACATAAAACTTGAAATATGTTAAGATATTTCAATGTGATGAGTATAAAAGAAGCATGTATAACATAGACAAAAGATGGGAGTAAGACATGAAAAGAAAAAATAACTGGACATGTTTTTTACTGATTTTATCAGGTATTGTCATTGGTGGATTTCTTGGAAGTTTATTTGAAAGCACATGGCTTAATTATGGACAGACCTTTGGGTTAACAAGTCCTGTTGTGCTTGATTTTGGAATTATTTGCTTAACTTTTGCACTAACTATAAAGATAACAATAGCTAGTCTCATTGGTATTGCAATAGGAATTATAGTTTATCGTTTTCTGTAACATATACGAGGGATACCTGGAGAGTATTACCGGAGGATTATGAATTACAAAAAACTGAATAATGACGATTTACCCTATGAAAAGTTTGAGAGATTAGGGCCAGAGCCTTTATCTGATGTTGAATTATTAGCAATTATTATTCGAAGTGGAACAGTTGGTATCAATTCACTGGAAGTTGCAGAAAAGATTTTAAAACTTGCAAATGATGATAATAAAATATCAGGGCTTCATAAAATTTCCGTTGAGGAACTTGAAAGAATTAAAGGTATTGGTAAAGTAAAAGCAATAAGAATTAAATGCATCGTGGAATTAACAAGAAGAATGGCCATGCAGACAAGAAGAACCTCAGTTTGCTTTACAGATCCTAAAACAGTTGCAGATTATTACATGGAGCAGATGCGACATTTAGAAGCAGAGCAGGTTCTCTTAATATTAACTGATAATAAAAATAATGTTATAAAAGAGATAATAATATCAAAAGGAACAGTGAACTCATCATTATTGTCTCCAAGAGAAATTTTTATCGAAGCAATTCGTTATCATGCTGTTCATATTCTACTGTTGCATAATCATCCGAGTGGTGACCCTACACCAAGCAGGAAGGACGTTGAAATAACTAAAATTATTGACGATTCTTCAAAATTATTGAATATTCCATTGGTAGATCACATCATTATCGGAGACAATAAATACATAAGCTTAAAAGAACATGGTTTACTTTAGAAAGGAGTTGTCACTTTGGCAAATAACGTTTTTGGAATTGATTTAGGAACAAATAATATAAAGGTTTATAATAAGGCAGATGACAGTGTGTTTATCGAAAAAAATATGATTGCAATAGAGAATAAAAACACACTTTTAGCATATGGAGATTCTGCATACGAAATGTATGAAAAGGCTCCATCTAATATTAATACTTCATATCCAGTATGTAATGGTGTAATAGCAGATATAAAGAATATGGAGATATTAATCAAGTTATTTATATCAAATTTATCCAAAGGGAATGTTAGACCTTCTGATTTTTATGTCGCAGTACCAACTGATGTAACAGAAGTAGAAAAAAGAGCTTTCTATGACTTAATTAAAGATTCTGCTGTTAAAGCAAAAAAAATTATGGTAGTTGAGAAAGCGGTTGCAGATGGTTTAGGACTTTCTATTGATGTTAAGAATTCTCAGGGCGTAATGGTTGTAAATGTAGGATACTCTACAACAGAAATATCAATTCTTTCATTAGGAGGAATTGTACTAAGCAAATTAGTTAAAGTTGGTGGATATAAATTTGATGATGCAATTCGAAATGGAGTAAGAAAAGAGTACAATTTGATTATTGGCGAAAAAAGTGCTGAGAAAATCAAGATAAGTCTAAACGAATTAGAAAATCAGGGAAAATCTGCTCTTGTTTATGGTCGCGATATCGTAACTGGACTTCCTATCGAAAGAGAAATTCCAACGAAATTAGTTGATGATTCATTAGAAGAGTCTTTTGTGACGATAATTGATAGCATTAAAGTAATTCTAGAAAGAACACCACCTGAATTAGGTGCTGATATATACAGACATGGTATCTATCTGACAGGAGGAGCTTCTCAGGTAAGCAGATTGTCTTCTTTAATAGAAAATGGAACAGGGTTAAAAGTGAATATGGCTGAAAAACCAATTGAGAGTATTGCAATTGGTCTTGCTAAGATTATCAAGGAAGATAATTATAAATCTTTGGCATATGCAATTGAAGGAATGGGTAAATGAGTCCAATTTTAAGAAGAAAAAAGGAGAAATTTAGGCTTTCTACAAAATATCTTCTTTTAATACTAACGAATTTTTGTATTGCAATGATGATCATATCTTTTACTACTAATCTATTATCAGCACCGCTAAATGCCATTAGCGGTTATTTGATTGTACCTTTCCAGAATGGACTAACGAATGTTGGCACCTACTTTTTAGATAAAACGGAGCAGTTTGAACAACTACAGGATGTTTTAAAGGAAAATGATGCGTTAAAGAAAGAGATTGATCAGCTTACAATTGATAACACATTATTGCTACAGGATAAATATGAACTTACCAAGTTAAGAGAATTGTATCAGCTAGATGCAGAATATGAAGATTATGAAAAAATAGGTGCTAGAATTATAGCAAGGGATTCCGGTAACTGGTATTCCACATTTGTAATTAATAAAGGGAAAAATGATGGTATTCAGGTTGACTGTAACGTTATTGCCGGAAGTGGACTAGTTGGAAGAGTAATCGACGTTGGACCTAATTTTTCAAAAGTAACTTCTATCATTTCAGATAGTGTTAATACGAGTGGAATGATTCTATCAACAAGTGACAATTTAATCATAACTGGTAATCTAGAATTAATGAAGAATGGTGTTATAGAGTATTCTCAATTAACTGATACAAATAATAAAGTAGCAGTAGGGGATAAAATTGTTACCTCTAACATCAGTGATAAGTATTTACAAGGAATCTTAATTGGATACATTAGTACAATTTCTACAGATTCAAATAATCTTACAAAATCTGGCACACTTACACCGGTTGTGGATTTTGAACATTTAGAGGAAGTTCTTGTTATAAAGCAATTAAAACAACAAGTTAATTAGGCAGAAGATATAGGAGAAATCATATGAAAAAAGCACTTGTTTCCATAGCATTCATAATAATATGTTTTCTGCTCCAGTCGACTCTTTTTACCCAGTTTAGTATAGGAGGCATTGCACCGAACCTTCTCATTATTGTAACAGTATCACTTGGTTTTTTACTTGGGAAAAAAAGTGGAATTGCAGTTGGATTTATATGCGGAATGCTGGTTGATTTATTCTTTGGATCTATTATTGGCCTATATACGTTAATATACATGTATGTTGGATATGTAAATGGTTTATTTAAGAAAATTATATTTCCTGAAGATATTAAGTTACCACTGGTTCTTATTATTGGAAGTGATCTTTCCTACAATCTTATTTGTTATTTTTTTCTGTTTCTATTAAGAGGAAAGTTCCATTTTTTATTTTATTTCTCGCATGTTATAATACCAGAAATAGTATATACTTCCATTATTGCATGTCTATTGTATCCTCTTATTCACAGTATTTACAGAAAATTGAATAACAGTGAAAAAAAGGGAGAACAGAAAATTGTATAAAAGATTAAAGGATAATTTTATAAATTCAATAAATGGAAGAATGCTTATTTTTCTTATTGTTATTCTTATACTTGGATTCGTTCTTGTCTATCGAATTTTCTCTTTACAAATTATTAATGGTGAAAAGGCTCTTTC
>CAZQTM010000015.1:0-3528 GCA_964595855.1 uncultured Lachnospiraceae bacterium
CCGTATTCTTCATTATTAAACGAGTTATTCCAGTCAGTTAATAAATCAAATCATTATAAAGATATAAAAGTGTATTATTTTCATAATTGCATTTACAGTAAAGTATATAAGACTCCCGAATGTGAGAACGGAGACTGGGTGGATACAGAATGGATGTTTCGCAATTTAGACAGTGATTATAAAGTAATTATTGTTGGAGATGCGGCAATGGCACCTGAAGAACTCTATTCGGATTCTGGTAATTACCGTGGACCAAATGGTGGATTGCCAGGCTGGGATTGGTTAAAATTAATTAAAATGCACTATAAAAAGGTTGTATGGTTAAATCCCAAAATGGCTGTGGGTCATGCACCATGGAGGGAAGCAGAGACAGCAATTAAAGAATTATTACCAATGTATCGATTAACCGTAGATGGACTCAATCGTGCAATGGTAAAGCTTATGGTAAATAAATAGAAAATGTAAAATGGTTATTGACAAAATCATTTACTTTCCATACAATAACCACATATGGAAAAGGCTTTGATAAGAAGAAGTAATAATGGGTGAAATTTACAGAAAGTTACCGGCTGATGAGAGGTACAAAGGAAACCTTTTATGAATACATCTTGGAGCTTCGCACTGAAATTAGTAGGATGCGACGGAGAAGACAGCCGTTATTATGTCATGGCATAAATAAAGTGCCTGTTGAGGCAAAAGACGTAAGTCTTTTGCAAAGTTAGGTGGTAACACGGTGATAACCCGTCCTTTCAGTAGGATGGGTTTTTTTGTACCTTTTTGCAAAAGTCATGATATTAATGATAGAAAATAGACAGATTTAATGAAAGGAATAAACCAAATGAAAATTTATGAAGAATTACAAGCAAGAGGACTTCTGGCACAATTAACGGATGAAGAAGAAATTAGAGAACTGATTAATAATGGAAAGGCTACTTTTTATATTGGATTTGATCCAACTGCAGACAGCCTTCATGTAGGTCATTTTATGGCATTATGTCTGATGAAACGTTTACAGGAGGCAGGTAATAAGCCAATTGCACTAATAGGTGGTGGAACTGCTATGATAGGAGATCCATCTGGAAGAACAGATATGCGTCAGATGATGACACCAGAAACAATACAGCATAACTGTGACTGTTTTAAAGAGCAGATGAGCCGTTTTATTGATTTTTCAGAAGGAAAAGCATTAATGGTCAACAATGCAGACTGGCTGATGAATTTAAATTATATTGAAATGCTGCGTGATGTAGGAGCTTATTTTTCTGTAAACAGAATGTTAGCTGCTGAATGTTACAAACAGAGAATGGAAAAAGGATTAAGCTTCTTAGAATTCAATTATATGATTATGCAAAGCTTTGATTTCTTCACCTTATTCCAGAAATATGGATGTAATATGCAATTCGGTGGTGATGATCAGTGGAGTAACATGCTTGGAGGCACCAGACTTATCAGAAGTAAACTTGGAAAAGATGCATATGCCATGACGATCACACTCCTTCTCAACTCAGAAGGTAAAAAAATGGGTAAAACACAAAAAGGCGCAGTATGGCTTGATCCCAATAAGACATCCCCATTTGAATTTTACCAGTATTGGAGAAATGTAGCAGATGATGATGTGCTAAAATGTATTAGAATGTTGACATTTTTACCTCTCGATGAAATTGATAAAATGAGTAACTGGGAAGGCAGCAAATTAAATGAAGCAAAAGAAATATTGGCATATGAACTGACATGTTTGGTCCATGGAGAAGAAGAAGCTCAAAGATCCAAGGAAAGTGCCAGAGCTTTATTCGGCAGTGGTGCTGCTGCAGAGATGCCAACATGTGAAATCAGTGAAGAAGATTTAATTGATGGAACAATTGACATACTGAGCTTACTTGTGAAATCGGGTCTTGTAACATCCAGATCAGAAGCAAGAAGAGCAGTGGAACAAGGTGGTGTAACTACTGACAATGAAAAAATTACAGATATCAAGCGTATATTTACTGGTGAACAACTAAGTGGAGAAGGACTTATACTAAGAAGGGGTAAAAAGAACTTCAAAAAAATAGTTCTGAAATAGTAAAACATAATGACAAAAGACTTAACAGAAGGTAATACGAGAAAAGTATTGATTGAGTTTACAATTCCTATGTTTTTAAGTGTTATTTTTCAACAACTTTATAATATTGCAGATAGTGTAATAGCTGGAAAGTTTGCAGGCGAAGATGCTTTAGCTTCAGTTGGCGCATCTTATCCAATCACAATGATATTTATGGCGATAGCAATAGGCAGTAACATTGGCTGCTCTGTAATCATTTCCGGCTTGTTTGGTGCAAAACAATACGAAAAATTAAAGACAGCTGTAAGTACAACAATTATCTCATCGTTAATGCTTTCGTTGGTATTAACCATAACCGGAATTGTTTTCAGTAGTAATCTTATGAATATGTTAAAGACTCCAAAGAATATATTTTCAGATGGAGTTGTTTATTTGAGTATATATATTGCTGGTTTTCTTTTCTTATTTCTTTACAATATATCAACAGGTATTTTTACATCATTAGGAGATTCCAAAACGCCACTTTATTTTCTGATTGGATCCTCTATTGGAAATGTTGTATTGGATTTAATATTTGTTGCCGTATTTCATTGGGGAGTAAAAGGTGTTGCATGGGCAACTTTTATTGCACAAGGGATTGCGTGTGTGTTATCTATGATTACACTTAGAAAAAGAATAAATGAAATAATAACAATAGATCAATATCCCGTTTTTTCTTGGGAAATGTTAAAAAGAGTTGCCTCAATTGCGATACCAAGTATATTACAACAATCGTTTATTTCAATTGGAAATCTATTTATACAAATACAGGTCAACGGTTTTGGTTCTTCTGTCATAGCTGGTTACTCTGCTGCCATTAAATTAAATACCTTTGCAATCACTTCCCTAACTACACTTGGAAATGGAATATCCGGGTTTACAGCTCAAAATCTTGGAGCATTAAAAATTGATAGAGTGAAAAAAGGACTTAAAACAGGCATTGTAATGGGATTTACAGTAGCATTTCTCTTTTTTCTAATATATTTTGGAGCAACAAAATATATATTACACTTATTTATGGAAGAAGAAGGTCTTGCGATAGAAACCGGAACACAATTTATGAAAATAGTGACACCATTTTACATGGTCGTATGTATAAAGCTTGTTTGTGATGCGATACTTCGTGGAGCGGAAGCAATGAAATATTTTATGATTACCACTTTTACAGATTTAATTTTAAGAGTTGTACTAGCATATTTATTAGTTGACGAGTGGGGAACCACTGGAATTTGGTTGTCCTGGCCAGTTGGCTGGAGTATTTCAGCAATTTTATCATTTTGCTTCTATTTTAAAAAAGTATGGATTCCTAAAACGTATCTGGTAAAGTATAATAGTATTGATAAATAAATATTATAACTAGTAAATTTAATTTTAAGATATGGAATGGGTATGATTGATTATATTTTACAAGCAGATCAGGAAATATTGTTATGGATACAGATGTATAT
>CAZQTM010000015.1:3628-6088 GCA_964595855.1 uncultured Lachnospiraceae bacterium
ATATCTTTTTCAAGATTATATATCGGTGTACATTATCCAACGGATGTAATTGTTGGCATAATAATAGGGACAATAGTTGCAATACTAGTTTATCGAATCAGTAGTAAAATAAATATAGATCATATTAAGAAGAAAAATCCGGGTTAATATTAGCCCGGATTTTTCTTCTTAAGGATGTAAATTTTTCTTGCAATATTCCAAAAAATGGAATATATTAGAAAATACTATTTTTAAGGTGTGGGGAGAAAATATTATGGAATCTATTATTAGATTAAAGGATGTTTCGAAAGAATTCAAAGTTTTAAACAGGAGTGAAGGGTTAAAGGGAAGTATAAAAGATTTGTTTTCTAGAGATTACAATATTGTTAAGGCTGTAAACAATGTATCCATGGAAATATACCCGGGTGAAATTGTTGGTTATTTGGGTCCTAATGGTGCAGGAAAGAGTACGACTATCAAAATGATGACCGGTGTACTAGAACCAACATCAGGCGAAATATTGGTACAAGGCCGTATTCCATATAAAAACAGAACAGAAAATGCACAGAACATAGGTGTTGTTTTTGGTCAGAGAACCCAGTTATGGTGGTCATTACCATTAATAGAATCTTTTAAACTGCTACGGGATATTTATCAAATTCCGGAAAAAGATTATAAAGATATGATGGAATTTTATGAATCTATCATAGATATTAAAACGTTATATTTAAAACCTATTAGGCAAATGTCATTGGGGCAGAGAACTTTAAGTGATATATTAGCATCTTTTTTACATAATCCGGGAGTTGTATTTCTTGATGAGCCAACAATCGGGCTAGACGTTTCCATGAAAAGTAAAATTCGTGAATTAATAAAGGCACTTAATCAAGAGAAAAATACAACGGTTATCCTGACTACCCATGATATGGGTGATGTAGATGCATTATGTAAGAGAATTGTTATTATTGATAAAGGTACTATGCTTTATGATAACAATATTGAAAACCTAAAAAGTTTCTTCGGTAATTACCGTACAATGAGGTTACGCTTTACAAAAAATGCAAATGAATTAACAAAAGAATATTTAAATCAAAATGCAGAAGATTTATCAAAAGAATTAGCAAAGAAGTATCCTTTGGCAAAATCAATAGCAGTATCTGTGGATGAAGATTGGATTGATGTTTTACTAGATGAAGAAGAGATACCCCTTATGAAAGTAATGAATTTCATACAGGAAGGCAGAAGAATATATGATGTTCAATTGCAGGAAATATCTACAGAAAGTGTTATAAAGAAAATTTACGAAGGGAAGATGAAATAAAATGAAAAAGAAACTGATGCGTTATCTGGCATTGACAAGAGCTGGAATAATGGAACAATTACAGTTTCGGCTGGGGACAGTTGTAGTCTTATTAAGTAATATTATCTATCTGGTTATCATTTATTTCTTATGGAAAGCAATTTATGCTTCATCGCCTTCTGACGTTGTAAATGGAATGACTTTTAATGATACTATGATTTACCTTGTCCTTGCCTCAGCACTGTTTTCAGCAATGGAAATGTATGTTACATGGTTTCTTGGCAGAAGTGTTCAAACAGGGAAAATTGTACTTGATATTTTGAAACCAATAACGTTCGAAAAATACTACTTTTTTCTATTTTCCGGAAATACGGTAGTTTCTTCTATTCTTACATTATTTCCTACGATAATTGTAGTATATTTTGTTACTGACAGTGGATTTGCATTGTCCTATAATCTTTTATTCTTCTTGGTTGCTGTCATACTTGGTATCATTATTAATTATTATGTAAATTTTGTTGTGGGAACCATTTGTTTTTATACAGAATCAATATGGGGAGTTAATATAATGAAGGAGGTTATTGTTCTATTATTATCAGGAGCAACCATACCGCTTGCATTTTTCCCGGAGACTTTAAAAAACATAGCTTATAAACTTCCTTTTCAAGCAATTTATAATACTCCACTTACTTTATTAATCAACAACGAACTAGGTTTAACTGAAAAGTTTATGATGATTCTGACACAAGTATTCTGGGTCTTTATTATGACAATAATCAGCCATCTGTTTTTTAAAGTATCCATAAAACATATTACGGTAAACGGAGGATAATGAATATGGATAATATATCTTCTAAAACATTAAGAAAAAGAGGATTACGATTTTATATATCTATTTATTTTAAGATAATTGCTCAAGATATTAAAGGCAAGATGAGTTACCGGGCTGATTTTATAATATCAACCCTTGGGATGATCCTAACAAACATAGCGGGTTTTATTACATTCTATATTATGTTTCAATCATTTAGCACGATCAACGGATGGAATTATTATGAGATGCTTTTTTTATATGGCTTTTCGTTAATCGCACTGACGCCCATGCAATGTTTATTTGATAATAATTGGAATTTGAGAAATTACGTATATGAAGGTGATTTTATAAAATATTGTTTTAGACC
>CAZQTM010000015.1:6188-18941 GCA_964595855.1 uncultured Lachnospiraceae bacterium
GGTGAATGAAAGCTAAATTAAGTATTTTTTTGGTAGCACTGATTATGACCATTGGCTTATTGGGTTGTGGTAAAAAAGAAGCACAGACAGCAACAATGGAAGAGGTATCCAGTGAAGAAGTAATATCTACAGAAGAAGTAAAAACGGAGGAAGTAGTTGAAGATGTACTTCCACAAGGAATGTATCGTAGCGAACTTACTAATGAACCAGTAGATGAAAAGCTGAAAGATCAAAGACCAATTGCAGCAATGGTTGATAATGAACTTTATGCACTTCCACATTTTGGATTAAATGATGCAGATATTGTTTATGAAATTATGAATAGTACAAAGAATGGAAGAATTACAAGATTTATGGTACTGGTAAAAGATTGGGAAAAGATAGAACAGTTAGGAAGTATTCGAAGTGTAAGACCTACCAATATTTTACTTGCAGCTGAATGGGATGCAGTAATATGTCATGATGGGGGGCCATTTTATATTGATGCATATTTAGCGAATGATTATGCAGCTCACTTTTCAGGTGTATTTTCACGTGTTAATAATGGAAAAGCAAGAGAATATACAGAATACATAAAGCCAGGTGATTTGGACAAGGCATTTTCTTCTTCCAGTTATACAAAGGAATATGATGAGTATTATCCAGGTACACATTATAATTTTGCAAGTAAAGCAGATCCGATTACATTTGAAGATAATGCTGATGCTATTGAAGCAACAAAAGTTGATTTACCATTTTCACATAATGGGTCTTATCTTGAATATGATAAGGAGACCGGATTGTACAACTACTCTGAATATGGGGATCCTCATTTAGATGGAAAAACAAATGAACAGCTATCTTTTAAAAATCTCTTGATTCAGTACTGTACATTTCACCAGTATGATGAGAATGGATATATGATTTTTAATTGTATTGATCAGGGTAAAGCAGGATATTATATTACTAATGGTAAAGCAATACAAATTACTTGGACAAAGACCAGTGATACAGACCCAACTCGTTATTATGATAAAGATGGTAATGAGATTACAATTAATACAGGAAAAACTTATGTAGCATTTGTTCCAGATGATAATTGGAGTGAATTATCAATTAAATAACGTAAATAGGAGAGACAATTGTTTCTCCTATTTTTTTCTGTCATTTTAAGCTATAATAAAAAAATGGATACTATAAAAATATTTGTTTTAACACATAAAAAATTTATTAAACCAAATAGTGATTTATATATATCATTACAGGTCGGAGCACAGGGAAAAGAAGACTTAGGTTATCTTTGTGATAACACTGGTTATAATATATCAAATATGAATTGTTATTACAGTGAATTAACAGGGCTTTATTGGATATGGAAAAATGTTAAAAGCTATGGATATGTAGGTACTTGTCATTACAGAAGATATTTATTAAATGACAGAGGAGAGATTTTTAATAAAGAGGAATTAAATAGTCTCCTAAAGAAGTATCAGATAATTACAACCAAGCAGGTAGAATTAAATTATTCTTATCTGTATGCTTTCTCACAAAATCATAATGGAGATATACTGGAAGAGACAGGAAAAGTAATAAAGGAGATTTGCCCTGATTATTATGATAGTTTTATAAGACTTGTGAACGAAAATCATACATATTTTGGAAATATGTTAATCACGGATAAAGAATGCTTTGATCACTATTGTTCGTGGCTGTTTTCCATTTTTTCGCTCGTAGAAAAGCGAGTTGATCTTTCTGCGCCGGATGATTATCACAGGAGAGTTTTTGGCTTTATTTCTGAGTTTCTTCTTCTTGTATACACAACAACGAATCATTTAGATGTTTATGAATGTAAAGTAGGTATGGTGGGTGAAAAAGCCGAAACAAAAGAATTGAAACTGCAGATGGCCAATTATTTCAGTAATCGAAATTTTAAAGGGGCAAGAGAATATTTTGCAAATGTATTAAAAGAACGTCCGGATGTATTAATGGAAGCTTCTGATATAAACGGAGAATTGAAAATTTGCATGCAAATCATTATAACTGCGCAAGCAGAATGGGAAAAATATAAGACAAGTGTTTTAGATAAAAACATGACATATGATGAATTAATTCAATATTTTATTTATTTGAATCAAAACTATTTAAAATTACAGATAAATCAAACAAATGATAGAAAGAGATACCACATAGATGCAACAGATGTTGCAATCGAAATATCAAAATTAATTCAAAATGATATCTAGTTTATATAGAATTACATAATAAAATAACAAATCCCCTAGGCATACCAAGATGAAACATTGCATATATTGTATCATTCTAAGAGTATACTAGGGGGTATTTTAATACATGGAAAATGTTCTTACAAAAACAGAACAAAATAAGGAGTTTAATCTATACAAAGATATTCAGATTAGAACAGGTGGAGAGATATACATAGGCGTTGTTGGTCCTGTGCGAACAGGTAAATCAACATTTATAAAACGATTTATGGATTTAATGGTATTACCCCTGATGGAAGAAGGTGCTGAAAAAGTCAGAGTCCAGGATGAATTGCCACAAAGTGCTGGTGGCAAAACAATCACAACAACAGAACCAAAATTCATTCCAAAGACTGCCGCTTCAATAAAACTAAATGGGGAATTGAGTGTTAAAGTAAGGCTTGTGGATTGTGTTGGATATATGGCAGAAGGTGCTGCCGGACATATGGAAGACGATGCTGAAAGAATGGTGAAGACACCATGGTTTGATCATGATATTCCATTTACACAGGCAGCCGAAGTTGGAACAAAAAAAGTAATTAATGATCATTCTACAATAGGCATTGTTGTAACTACAGATGGTTCGATTGGTGAATTACCCCGTGAAGCATACAGAGCACCCGAAGAGAAGGCTATAATGGAACTTAAGAAATTAAAGAAACCATTTTTAGTACTTGTCAATTCCAGTAAGCCTTATTCAGATGAGGCAAAAACGGTTGCTGCGGAAATAGTGGATAAATATCATGTATCAACAATGTGTGTAAATTGTGAGCAGATGAAAAAGGATGATATAAACAAAATAATGGAGAATGTGTTGTATGAATTCCCCATTACCATGATTGAATTTTATATGCCTAAATGGGTTGAGATGCTCAAACTGGAACATCCTTTAAAACAAAGCATTATTCAGATTATTAGGGATTTAACGCAAGATGCAAAAAGTATTAAGGATTTAGTTGAAAAGCCGATTTCCATTGAAAATGAGTATTGCAAACATTGCATCATGGAGGGAATCAATTTATCAGATGGTACCATTCGAATGCTAATTGACGTTGATGATAAATATTACTATGAGATGCTTAGTGATATGATTGGAAATAGAATTGATGGTGAATATCAGCTCCTTACAATGTTAAAAGAATTTGCAGATATGAAAAAGGAGTACACAAAGGTTTTACATGCAATGGAATCAGTAAGAATGAAAGGATATGGTGTCGTTACACCGGATCGTACAGAAATTATTTTAGAGACTCCAGAGATTATTAAACATGGAAATAAATATGGAGTAAAAATTAAGGCTCAAAGTCCATCCATTCATATGATAAAAGCAAATGTAATTACAGAGATTGCCCCTATTGTAGGATCAGAACAGCAGGCTCAGGATCTAATTCAGTACATAACAAGCTCCGATGAGAGTGTAAATGGAATTTGGGATACCAATATTTTTGGTAAAACAGTAGAGCAGCTTGTAAATGACGGTATAACAAGCAAAATTGCAATGATTGGAGACGAAAGTCAGGTAAAATTGCAAGAAACTATGCAAAAAATAGTGAATGAAACAAATGGCGGATTAATTTGTATTATTATCTGATAGAATAATTAGGTTAAAAATTTGTATTTTTCTAGTTGTATTATTTGATACAATACTATAAAATGAAATATAAATTACAGATGCAAGTTGAAAAGATTTCAACTGATTTATTTATCGACAGCAAAGATCAACTACGTAAATATGGTAGTTGGTCTTTTTTTATATAATTATTAGACATAAAAACAAAAAAGTAAAATAAATAAGAATAAAAGTAAAATAAACAGGAAGTGCAGTAAAGAAAAAAGGTTCTTAAAATATTTGGTTTGGAGTAAAATTCTTACTACAGAAAGGATACAGACTTGTGAAAAAGAATATTAAAATCAAATTTCAAATGATTTTTATCTTTATGGTTATCCTAACAACTTCAACCGCAATTAGTTTAGGGACATGCTATTTCTACTATAATCGTATGATTACAGATAAACTGGAAAAATCGGCTATACAAACATTGGAGAGTACCGATATTACGATTTCCAGTGAAATTTCAGAAATAGTTGATTATATGAAATTGATCATGCTGGATAAAGAATTTCAAAAGACGATGGTGTCTATAGATAAAACGGGGAGTGGAGAATTATATTCCTTATCCAGAAAAATTTATTATATGATTAGAAATCTGGAAAAGAATTTTCATGTTTACATTTTCAACCAGAATGGTAAAAGGCTTCCGGTTAGGAGTGAATGGGAAAACAACAGACAATTTATGGAAAATAAATCAGGAAGATTTTACCTGGTTAATGAAGATACATATGAAGTATTAAGTTATCAGACTCTTAAGAACAGTGATGCCTTTAAAGAACTGATGGAAAGAAAAGAATCTGTAATAACTTATCAATTAGACAAGAACGAGATGCCTAAAAATATTTATCTAATGAGAAAAATAAATAGTTCCACAGACTTAAGTACAGTAGGAGTCATGGTTGTAATCATTCCACTAAATGAATTAAGTAAGTTATACGAGGATATTGAAGTTAAAAAAAATGTGGATATTATGATGTCAACTAAAGAAGGAAAAACCTTGAGTGATTTCAAAAAAGCTGAAAATAGGAAATTATCAATTCTCTCCGATATTGCAAGAGGAGAAAAGATTTCTGATTATAAAAACAAACGTATGGTAACTAGTCTGTTTAACGAAACTTATGGCTACCGACTTGTTGTTTCTATGAACTATGAAGATATCAGTAGAGAATTCAGCCCATTATTGAAGGTATACATGATGACTTTTGTGCTTAATATTGTTTGTATGCTGTTAGCAATTCTTTACATATGTAAATTAATATTTAACCCAATTAATAAGCTGAAAGCTAGTATGGTTGAAGTGGAAAATGGTATTTTTAACCGGGTTAGAATAGGAAACAATGATGAAATTGGCGAACTTGCATCATACTATAATGTTATGATTCAAAAGATTGAGGAATTGATTGAGAATTCTATTGAAGAGCAGGACGTTAAGAGAAAAGCAGAGCTTGCTGTGATGATTGGACAGATAAAACCCCATTTTTTATATAATGCATTAGAAACAGCAAGATCATTGTGTTTATATGGTGATAAAGAGAAAATTAGTCAGATGTTACAGGCTCTAGCACAATATTATCGTGACAGTATCAGCAAAGGAAATGATGTAATTCCATTAAAAACAGAAATAGATATTGCTAAGAACTATTTATTAATTCAAAAAATTCGCTATGAGGATATGATTGAATATTCTTTTGATGTGGCAGAAGATACAAATGATTTTATGATTCCAAAGTTGATCCTTCAACCGCTGATTGAGAATTCTATTTATCATGGTATCAGAGACAGTGGTGTTGGAGGAATGATAACAGTTAAGGCATGGAAGAATGACTCTCATGTTTTTATCATAATTGAAGATAATGGTATTGGGATGGAACAATCACTTGTGAATGAAATAATGGATGATAAAACGGATAAGGAATTGAAAAGTATAGGTATGAGGGGGACAATTCGCCGTTTACGTATTTACTATAGTTGCAAAGATATTATAGAAGTAAACAGCGAAATGTTTGAGGGAACCCAAATCATTTTAAAATTACCATTAGATAAGGGGGGAAAAGATGAAACATTTAAGATTAATGCTAATTGAAGATGAAATGCATATTCGAAAGCTAATCAAAGAAAGCATTGACTGGAATGCAATAGGCGTTGATATTATTGCCGAGGCTTCCAATGCATATGAAGCTCTAGAAGTACTCGATGAATGTGAACCGGATGTTATTATGTCAGATGTATGTATGCCATTTATGGATGGTATTGAACTCAGCAATAGAATTTTAAGAAAATTTCCAACTATAAAGATTGTAATTCTTTCGGGACATGACGAGTTTGAATTTGCACAAAGAGCGATTAAGGCCGGAGTATCAGACTTCCTTTTAAAACCAATTAAAAAAGAAGAGATTGTAGAATTATTTGAGAAATTAAGAAAACAGATTATTGTTGAAGAGGAAAATAGAAAACAAACAGATCAAATAAAAGAGATTTACAATAAATATTCAGATTATATTTTTGAAAAGGCAATTGATAACATATTAAAAGGAGTAACGGAGCAGAAATTTGGTGAACAAATATTTAAGTATTACGATTTACCAACCAATCTGAGTAAATATGAGATTGTCTTAATTAAAGCGGATGAACGAGATAAAGAATTAAAAGTATTGTATACACTGCAAGCTTATGAAGTTTTAAAAGAATATTTTAGTAATGAAAAGAACGTAAAGATTTATAATGATGGAAGCAATATGATTGTGTTAATCTCATTTAGAGATGGACAAAGCTTATCTTATGACATGGAAGAAGTAACACCACTTATCGTAAGAAGGTGTAATTGGAATTTTACAATCGGAATCAGTAACATGGTCGATCATATAGAAAATTTGTCTCTTGCATATAAACAGGCAGAAAAGTCGCTCGATTATGTTACGTTAATTGGTTGGAACAGAGTAATCATTTACAGAGAGATAGGAAAGGAAAATAATATACATAAAGAAATCAGATTAACAGATAGTTTATTAAAAAATATGTATATAGCCATTCAAGCCGGAAATGTTTCAGATGTGTTAGATGCGATTGATGAAATCTTCTCGGAGAACATCGATGTCGTGGCGGATCGAACACAACTTAAGTTACTTGGTATTAATCTGGCCGCTAAAATGCTAAACAGTATGAATGAACAACTACCACTTTCCAATCAGGAAAATGTTTCTCTCCAAAAAATATTTGAAGCGGATACACTGCCTGAAATGAGAAGTATATTCAAAATAATAGCTAAAGATGAGATGGAAAGGATAAGTTTAGAAATTGCACGAAAAAGAAAGGGGGTACTTGAAGATGTAAGAAAGTACATAGAAGAAAATTATGCGGACGAAGAGCTATCCTTATTAAGTGTGGCTGCAAAATTTTATGTCAATCCTAGTTATTTAAGTAGAATTTTTAAGGATTTTTATGGGGTTTCATTTATAGAATATGCTACTAAGCTCAAGATGGAAAAGGCAATCTGTTTACTAAGAGAGACAGATGCAAAGGGCTATGAAATTGCAGAGAAGATTGGAATTAAAGATCCAAAATATTTCAGTTTTTGTTTTAAGAAATATACTGGACAGACAATAAATGAATTTAGAAAGCGGTTATGCAGTTAATCAAAAAAATACGATAATGGGTAAAATTATCAAGTTCATTAAGCAGAGGGCTACTGGTATTATGAAAACGTAATACAGTTCCCCCTGTTTTTTTGTGGGGGCAAATAATAATATTGGGAGGTATTTTTATGAAGAGAAAAGCGGCTAGTTTAATACTGGCAACAGCAATGACAGTGTCATTACTTGCTGGATGCGGTAGTACAGCATCAACAACTGCTACTGAAGCAACAACACAGGCAGCTGAAACAACAGAAAGTGTAGCTACTGAGGCTGCAACAACTGAGAGTGCGGAAGTAACCTATAAAGGTGAAATCACTATGATGCATTACTCAACACAGGAAGAAATTGATGGCGGTAACGCTGGTGCAACAACACTTGTTAATACAATTGACAATTGGGTTGCTAAACATCCAGACATAACACTTAGCCAAAATGTACTTGCAAACAAAGATTACAAACCAAAGATTGCAACTCTTGCAGCAAGTGATTCCCTTCCTGATGTATTTTTCTTACAAGGAATGGATGCACAAAGTTTTTCTGATCAAGGTATGATATTAGACTTGACACAATATGTTGATGCTTCTCCTTACAAAGACAAATATGACATGAGTAAGTTCTACCCATTTACAAAAGATGATAAGTATTATGCAATTCCAGCTATGCAGGATGGCACTTGTACTTTAGTTGCTTACAATGCTAAAGCTTGGGAAGCAGCAGGTTATTCAGAATTTCCTAAGACCTGGGATGAAGTAATTAGTGCACAGAGCAAATTGGAAGAGCAGGGATATAAATATGCTGTATCATTTGCAAATGGTGATGCTTGGCAGGGAACTTCCATTTGGTTATCAACTTTTGGTGATAGATTTACCGGTTCAGATTGGACTTTCTCTATTATCGAGAACACTGGTGCAAAATTTACAGACAAAGTATTTGTTGATGCATTACAGGCTACAAATGATGTTTTAAACTCTGGTGTTTTCAATCCTGATTACAACTCTGCTTCACAGCAGGTTGGAAATGATGCTTATGTTGCAGGCCTTTCAGCAGCAGCAGTTGGTGGAAACTGGGATGCAGCATACATAAAAGGCAATGCAGATCAGGAATTAATTGATAATACTAAGTTTGCAGTATTACCACAGCCAAAAGGAGCAACAGGTTCAGAAAATACTCATGCAACAACTATGGGTTATGGTCTTGCTATCAATGCAAAAGTTGCTGAAGATCCAGAAAAGCTTGCAGCTTGTATTGATTTAATTGAGACATTATCAGGTCCAGAGTATGCAGACTATCTTGCTGAGAACTTCGCAGCAAAAACAATGTGCGCAGCTGGCGAAATTGATCTTTCTAAGTTTGATCAGTGGGATCAGGATATGTATAACTACTATGAGAATCCAGGATGCTCAGTATATGATACTTATATTGATGCATCTGTTATGGGTGTTATGAATTCTGGTATTCAGGCTATGTTAAATGGTTCAAAGACTGCTGAGGAATTAGCAGCAGAAATTCAGGCAAAATACGAAGAAGTAAATGCTGCTAAATAATAAAGACAATTAACAAAGTATTTACTCCCGGGGTGATTATCACTCCGGGGGGAATACAGTGGGAGATAACAAGTATGTTGAGGGCAATTAGACCTAAAAATAAAATAATATATGGAATGATGTTTATTCCATTGCTAATATATATTTTTTCGATATTTGTACCACTAATTACTGCTGGTTGGTTTGGTTTTTTTAACTGGCAAGGAGGACCTAAAAAGTCCTTTATAGGAATAGAAAATTATAAGACTTTATTGCAAGATCATTATTTTTGGTCTGCGTTTGGCCGTAATATATATTTAATTGTAGCATGTGTGATTGGACAGATTGGATTCGCATTTATATTTATTATTTTACTGAATTCAAAAGTGGCAAAAGTAAAAGGAATCCATCGTACATTTGCATTTTTCCCCTCTACAATTTCTGCAGTTGCACTAGGCTTCGTATGGAGCATGATGTACAATTTCAACTTTGGTGTGTTCAATTGGGGACTTGACAAATTGAAACTCACAACATGGGTTGAGACAACTTTTTTTAATGGTGAACCGTTAGTATGGTTGGGAAATAGTAAGTACATTATGTTTTTTGTATCACTACCATTAATCTGGCAATACATTGGATATTATATGGTTATCATGCTTTCAGCTATTTCATCAATTGACCCGGAAATATTTGAAGTGGCTGAACTAGATGGAGCAAATGCTTTTCAAAGAGCAGTACATATCGTTTTCCCGTTAATAAAGAATACAATTGTTGTTTGTATTACACTCTGTATAGCTGGTAATATGAGAGCTTTTGATCACATATACAATCTTACGGCAGGCGGACCTGGTACAGATTCACAGGTAATGGCACTCTATGGTTATTTCACATCCTTTAGGGATCATAATATGGGATATGGTAGTGCTATTTCAATTGGAATATTTGCAACCAGTCTAGCGCTTATCTTTATTACAAGAGTGGCCATGAGCCGTATCTTTAAAAGCGGAGGAGAATGATGAACAGAGTGAAAAAACCTATTGTGTCATTAATTGTAAACGCAATTTTGATTATATTTTCCATTACGTGTGTTTTCCCTGTTGTTTGGATGATTTATTCTTCTTTTAAATTAAAAAAAGAATTTCAGCTTGATATTATGGGACTGCCAAAAACTCCGACAATTCAAAACTATATAGATGTTCTATCAGATAAAAACGCACATATATGGTCGTCATTATTTGTAAGTTTTCGTACAACGTTATTAGCTGTATTTTTTATCGTATTATTTAGTTTTATAGTTGGTTTTATTTTAGCAAGAGTTAATTTTAAATTGAATAGACCAATTTACTTGATATTTTTATTGGGAATGTTGATTCCTCAACATTCATTGCTTGTTCCGCTTGTAGTAGTTTTTCAAAATTGCGGAATATATGATAAATGGTTTACGCTGCTATTACCATATATAGCATTTAACTTGCCGATTGCAGTATTTCTTGTAGAAGGATTTACAAAGGGAATACCGGTTGAGCTAGATGAAGCAGCAAATATTGATGGATGCGGTTTTGTTAAGAGCATGTTTTATATCTTGCTCCCGGTTTGCAAACCAATTCTTGTCACAATTGGAATTATCAGCACCTTTGCTTGTTGGAATGAGTTCTCCTTTGCATTAGTTCTTGTTAATGATGTAAAAAATCAAACAGTTCCACTAGCAATGACAAATTTCTCTGGGCAGTTTTCAACAAACTATCCAAGAATGATGACAGCAATGCTGGTAACAATGACACCAATTATGATTCTCTATTTTATCTTCAGTAAACAGGTAATTAAGGGAATGGTTGCTGGTGCAGTAAAAGGCTAACTTCTTTATTTGAAACCCACATACTTAGGAAAATGTCTATGATGTATTATTGTAGGCAT
Organism: uncultured Lachnospiraceae bacterium; assembly: GCA_964595855.1. Taxonomy (GTDB): domain Bacteria; phylum Bacillota; class Clostridia; order Lachnospirales; family Lachnospiraceae; genus RGIG8767. The sequence continues at coordinate 17,110 of CAZQTM010000015.1, forward strand.
TTTTCTATTCTCAAAAATATGATATTTATCTGTATAAATATCATAGAAAAGAGGTAAAAATGATTAACAAAAGAAAAATAGCAGTTGGAAAAAAACAGAATGATAAAAAGAAACAAAAAGAAAAAAATATCAGTAGAAAGATTATTACACCAGTTATTTTTATCATTGTTTTGGCATTCTTAATTATTGTAATCTTATATTCAATTTTAAATAGAATGATTGCTATAAATAATGATCTAAGTAGGAACAAGATAAAAGAGATAGAAGAAATATCTGATATATCAGATGATTTTGCATACATAAACAGTAAGGTTCTCACTCACATGTTAAAGACAAACGAAGAGAAGATGTTATTGTTAGAAGATGAAATAGCAGCTGATTTGGAAATACTCGATGTAAAGGTTGAGGCATTTGATAAGAAGTTGGCTTCAGATGATATAAGACGCGAAGATTATAATGAATTTCTTAAAAATTATAAGAAATTTAAGAAAATGTCATTAAGTCTTATGAAATTGGGAAGAAGTAATAAACAAGAAGCTACTGTGCAGGCTTCTTCCCATTTTAATATCTTTACAGATAATTCTATGAAGTATATTGATTCTATTATAGAAAAAACCAACATGAATTTAGAAGATGTCAAACTGGAAAATGATAAATTTATAAGACAAGTACCATATTATACTTTAATTTCATGTATTTTATTGATATTGTTGGCATCTTTTGTAATTATTACGATGATACGAGCTGTCATTGTTCCAATCAAGAGCACGACAAAACAATTGGGCATTCTACAAGGTGAAATTGAGAAAAATGCCGGTGGGATACAAGATAGAATAATAATACAATCAAAGGATGAGATTGGAAAACTATCTGAAGGAATTAATATGTTTCTTGATATGATACTTGCAATGACTACCGATATACTGAAATCTTGCAATAATCTAAATCAAGTTAGAAACCGTGCTACTTCATGTGTAAATACAACAAAAACAGGTGTTGAACATACAGCACTTACAATGGAGAGAATGGCTTCAGGAATGGAAGAAGCAGCGTCAACTGTGACAGAAGTCAATCAAGAATTACAAAAACTTGGTGGTTCTGTTGAGAGCATCCGTAATCAGGCTTTTAAGGGTAACGAATATGCTGATGAGATTCAGAAAGAGGCAGAGAGAATAGCTTGCAAAGCCAAGCTAAGTAAAAATGAAGTCACAGTAATAGTTGAAAGTATAAACACAGTTGTTATGAATTCCACAGAAAAAAGCCATGGAATCCATAAAATTGAGGATCTTACACAAGAGATCATGGATATTACGGAGCAGACCAATCTATTATCTTTAAATGCATCAATAGAGGCAAATAGGGCAGGAGAGTCAGGAAGAGGTTTTGCTGTTGTTGCAAAGGAGATTAGAAATCTTGCTGAACACTCAAAAGAAGCAGCTGAATATATTCAAAATATTAGTATAGAAGTAATTAATAGTGTTGATGAATTATCGATGAATACAATGAAACTGTTAGAATTTGTAAATAGCAGGGTAATGGATGATTATGAAATTTTTGAACAGACAGGCCAACTATATTTAAAAACTGCCCAAAAAATAGCCCAATTAATGAACGAATTTTTTGTAAATACTGGTGAATTATCGTCTGTTATGGAGCATGTAAATTGTGCTAATGAGGGTATTTCTAATACTGTTAATGAAAGCGCTAATTCCATTATGGATGTTGTAACAAATACAAATAATACCCAAAACGATATGGAAGAATTACTTGCGGAGTTTGAAAATGTAAACATGATTATCAATATATTAACAGAAAGAATCAAAAGTAAATAG
>CAZQTM010000015.1:19041-20867 GCA_964595855.1 uncultured Lachnospiraceae bacterium
TATTATGAACGAAATTTATCAAAAGCTTCAAAAGTGTTTAAAAAGTGTCAGAGAAAAGACAGATTTTATTCCACAGGTTGCTATTGTCTTAGGATCCGGACTTGGAGATTATGCAAATGATATTAAAATAGAAGCAGAAATTGATTATCATGATATAGAAGGTTTTCCCATATCAACTGTCCCAGGACATGCAGGAAAATTTATTTTTGGTTATGTTAATAATGTGTCTGTTGTTTGCATGAAAGGAAGAGTTCATTATTATGAGGGGTATCCAATCAGTGATGTTGTACTCCCTACTCGTTTAATGAAAATGCTAGGAGCTAAGATACTTTTCTTAACAAATGCATCGGGTGGTATTAATCCGAATTTTGGAGCAGGCGATTTTATGATGTTAACTGATCATGTCTCTATATTTGCGCCAAATCCATTAGTTGGAGCTAATATTGATGAAATTGGGACAAGATTTCCAGATATGACATATGTTTATGATAAAGATTTACGTGATATTATTGAGAAAGTAGCTGCAAAAGAGAATATTAAATTACAGAAGGGAATTTATGCACAATTATCTGGTCCTTCTTTTGAATCCCCGGCAGAGATACAGATGTTACACCAATTGGGTGTAGATGCAGTAGGCATGTCCACCGTAGTGGAAGCAATTGCTGCTAATCATATGGGTATGAAAATCTGCTGTATATCCTGTGTCTGTAACCTTGCAGCAGGAATGACTCCCCATCCTTTAACGCATGAAGAAGTTCAAGCTGCTGCAAATGAAGCCGCACCAAAATTCAAAAAACTGGTAACAGCATCAGTAACAGCATTTAATGAGGTACTATAATGAATATTCGTTTTTATAATGCAAGAATTTTATCTATGAAGAATAATTCTCCAATTATAGAAGGTGAATTATGGGTACGTGATAATAAGATTATATATATCGGAGATGGAAGTGATTTTGATTCTGTTTATGAAATAAATAGTATGAACGCCATTGCCTGGGAACGTGAAATAGATTGCGAAGGTAATATACTAATGCCTGGTTTCAAGAATGCGCATGCGCATTCCGGAATGACCGCATTTCGCTCTCTAGCAGATGATTTAAATTTACAGGACTGGCTGAATACTATGATCTTTCCAAGAGAAGCAAAAATGACAGGGGAAGATTGTTATGTTCTTACAAAACTTGCAAATCTGGAATATCTGACAAGTGGTATTACATCGATAGCAGATATGTATCTGACACCGGAGACTATTGCAGATGCCTGCAGTGAAATGGGCATGAGATGTGTTCTTGTTAGTGGACTCAATAAATTTGGACCAGCTATTTCTGTAATGGAAGAAAGATATCAGGAACTGAATAACAAGAATGAGCTAATCAGTTATAAAATGGGTGTTCATGCAGAATATACCTGCTCAAAAGAATTGTTACAAGAGGTATCGAATTTAATCCATAAATATAGAGCACCTTTATTTGTACACATGTCCGAAACAAAGACAGAAGTAGATGAATGTATGAATCGATATGGAATGACTCCTCCAGCATTATTCGAAGAGCTTGGATTATTTGATTTTGGTGGTTCCATTTATCATGGCGTTCATGTAACAGACAATGATATGGAAATACTGAAAAAACATAGTATTAGTGTGGTTACCAATCCGGCTTCAAATGCAAAATTAGCAAGCGGAATTGCTCCAATCCAATCTTATCTAAACAAGGAAATTCCTGTTTCAATCGGTACAGATGGACCATCCAGTAATAACTGTCTTGATATGTTTAGAGAGATGTTTTTGGTAACAGCATTAAGTAAGCTAAAAGAGAATGATCC
>CAZQTM010000016.1:0-3083 GCA_964595855.1 uncultured Lachnospiraceae bacterium
AAAAATTCATCTAATTTATTCATAAAGTACAATCCTTTCTTGTGGGAATTCCTAAATGGTTAATGTTATAATATCACTTTTTCCTAATTTTTACTACAAGAAAAATTGTTATATAATTCCAAAAATAAGATTTTAACTAAACTTTAACAAGTTTAGCAAATGCTGCGTACATGATTTTCTGCCCTGCTTGATCAAACTCAACTGTCACCCGGAAATCACGGGGTTCCTTTTCAATCGATTTTACTGTTCCCTCACCATATTTAATATGCGATACGCGGTCTCCTATTTCATAGGATAAGGAATTCGCCATCTGCAATCCTTTTTGTATATTGTTACCCATTTGTAAAGATGCTATACCTCTTGCAATAAAAGGTTTATTTTCAATGTCAGTCTGTCTTTCTCTGAGGATTGCTTTGGGTCGCTCATATGGTTTTGCCTTGAACTGATTTCTCTCCATTGAATCATCCGCATAAATGTCAAAATCCCGCACTCTTTCTTTCATTGGATGATTATCCAAGAGTTCACTTGGAATTTCTCTTATAAAACGGCTGACCGGATTATATTGTGTTTCACCGTGAATCATTCTCATCTTCGCACACGTTATGGTAAGTTCCTCTTTCGCCCTTGTTATGCCAACATATGCAAGGCGACGTTCTTCCTCGATTGCTGTTGGGTCTTCATCCATTATGGACATATAACTTGGAAATATTCCATCCTCTGTTCCTGCTAGATATACTCTGTCAAATTCAAGACCTTTGGCTGCATGAAGTGTCATTAGAAGGGTACGATTATCCTCATCCTCTACACCATCAATATCGGAAACCAGTGCCACTTCCTCTAGGAAACTACTAAGAGTTGCATTTTCATGTTCTTCTTCGAAGCTTACCATTTTACTTACAAATTCATTGATATTTTCAATTCTGTCATCTGCGTCTTCATCATCTGAGTCTTCTAATAATTTTATATATTGCGTATTTTCAAGCAAGTCGTTAATCAAATCTTTCAAACTGTAAACGGATAACTTGGAGCGAAAAACCTGAATCATATTGACAAAAGGATGTATTTTTGATGCGCTCTTTCCGATTGTCTTAATCTCATCTGCATCCTTTAATGCATCATAAAAACTAATACCATTTTGATCAGCATACTCCTGAATGCGTACAATGGTAGTTGCACCAATTCCACGCTTTGGAATATTTATGATACGTTTAACCTGTAAATCGTCATTCGCATTATCAATTGTTTTGAGATAAGCCAAAATATCCTTTATTTCACGTCTGGAATAGAAGTTCGTTCCACCAACTACATTATATGGAACTCCTTCCCGGATAAATTGTTCTTCCAGAATTCGGGACTGGGCATTGGTTCTGTAAAGGACTGCACATTGTTTATAGTCAAATAATCCTTTCTTCTTTCCCTTTGCAATTTCAGATGAAATAAATTCAGCTTCCTCATAAGCTGTTTCAAATTGTTTGAAATGAATCTTGTTTCCCTCTCCTTTATCCGTCCAGAGATTTTTATCTTTTCTTGCCGTATTATTCTTAATAACTTTATTTGCAGCATCTAGAATATTTTGAGTCGAGCGGTAATTTTGTTCCAGTTTTATTACCGTTGCTTCTTTGAATACATTTTCAAAATCAAGAATATTATGAATATTTGCACCCCTGAATTTGTATATGGACTGATCATCATCCCCCACAACACATAAGTTTTTATACTTTTTTGCAAGGAGATGAATCAGTTCAAACTGAGCTGTATTTGTGTCCTGATATTCATCTACCATAATATAACGAAAACGATCCTGATAATTGTTCAATACATCAGGATGTAATTTAAACAATTCAATTGTTTTTACAATGATATCATCAAAGTCAAGCGCATTATTTTTCTGTAACGTATTCTGGTACTCCAAATATGCAATGGCAACTTTCTCTTTTCTAAAATCTCCAACTACATTTCTTTTATACTCTTCTGGTGCTATCAATTCATCCTTGGCTGATGAAATGGTACTCAAAACACTTCTCTCCTTATATTGTTTCGGATCCAACTCCAGTTTTTTGATAACTTCCTTCATAATACTTTTCTGGTCATCTGTATCATAAATTGTAAAGTTCGTTCCAAATCCAATTAAATCAATATGTCTTCTGAGAATTCTAACACAGGTTGAATGAAATGTAGAAACCCAGACGCTTTCTGAACCAAATCCAACTATCTGATCAACACGGTCTCTCATTTCTCCTGCTGCTTTATTTGTAAAGGTAATCGCAAGAATATTCCACGGATTTACCCCATTATTTTCTATTAAATAAGCAATTCTATGTGTCAGTACTCTTGTTTTTCCAGAGCCTGCACCCGCCAAAAGTAATAATGGCCCTTCTGTTGTAAATACCGCTGTTCTTTGTTTGTCATTCAAAGTATCATAAATACTCATTCGAAAAAATCTCCCATATAGTTAAGGCTGCCTGAATACTCAGACAGCCTTAAGTAATCTTAATTTACTAGTCTAATTTAGTACCGCAGTTGCTGCAGAATTTTGCTCCATTTGTTGGAGTTCCACAATTAGGACAAAACTTTGCGCCTGCCAAATTCGCAGCACCATTCTGATTATTCTGGTTATTCATCTGCATATTCTGTACCATTTGCTGTCCCATTGCCATACCCATCTGAAGGGAAACCATGTCACCTGCAACAGAAGAACCGCCTTTTCCCATGGGTCCATTGCTCATGGAGTCTGCCATCGCCATCTGCTGATATTTATTGACATCTGAAACCATTGCCTGTGCAGCAGCTTTTTCCTGCATCTTCTTAATTTCTTCTGGATACGAAAAGCTTTCAATGTTAAACTCAGTAATCGAGATGCCTATTTTTCTCATATCCATGTCTAAATCTTTAAGTATGCCACTCGCAATATTTCTGGCATCCATTTGAAGATTAAACATGTCATGGCCTTCTTTGCCAATCCAGCTCATAAGGAGTTGATCCAAATTTGCAATAATACGCTCTTTTACATCTTCTACTGTATAAGTCTGGCGAATACCTGCAAGTTTCTCAATTAATACATCATGCTCTGCAATTTTGCAACT
>CAZQTM010000016.1:3183-4466 GCA_964595855.1 uncultured Lachnospiraceae bacterium
GCCTTCTTTGTAAGAAATTGACGTGCATCATCATCGTTGCCTGCTTCAACTGCCTTTGTCGCATAATCAGTCATCTTGCCAATCTCATCCTGACATTCATCAAGTTTTCTTTTAGCACTCTTTTCGTCTGCCATAACAGAAGCCGTTTCAGCCTTAACACTTGCTAAATCATTCTCTAAATTGCGAAGATATTGATCGACCATTTTCTCTGGATCTTCACACCTATCTAAAAGTGCATTTACATTTGAAGCCATAATGTCTTTAAACCTTGTTAAAATTCCCATACTATTTCCTCCTTTAAACACTCTACTTAAATATTTGTGACTGCGTATATGGTTTGTATTATACCGTATTCTACAATAATTGTCGATACTATGGTATTTATCTTTTTCTTAAATCTTTGTGCAATTTATAAAACAGAAATAACAATTCCGATTATGATTATGCTGGCACAAAAAAATTTATACCCAACATTTTTTTCCTTAAATATGAATTTCCCCGATAAAATGGTTACAATACAGCAGGATTGCTTGATAAGTGTCATAATAGTAATTCTGCTATCTGTCATACCATTTGCAATAAATAATGCTTTATCTCCTATGATAAACATAATGCTGAGTATCCAAATCCAATAGTTCGTTACCGCATTCTTAATATTAACTTTTGTCTTTGAGAATAATAGATAGATAAAATAGAAAATCACCAAAAAAAGCATATACCAGAACTGTAGCTGAGTGCTTGTAATTTTTTTCATTAATAACTTATCCATTAGACCTGATACAGCATTTAATACACAAGAAATCAATGCAAAAACAATGTATATAGAAAAACTATTTTGTTTTTCGGACGTTTTGGAAGTAAAAGGTCTGTATTTTAGCAACAGCAGTCCTGCACTGACAAAAATAAGTCCAATGATCTGATAGAAATTAAGAACCTCATCTAGAACTACAACCCCTAAAAGCATTGCAAACAGAACTCTTGATAAATCTAATACTCCATATAGGGAAATTGGTAATTTCTTTATCGCTTTGAAGCTGCATATCCATGCAAGAAAAATTAAAAATGATTTTAGGCTGACATAAAAGTAATATGGAAACGGCATCTTGTCCATATGAAATGCACTTGGGATCACCATAATAAAACCTATCAAGGTATAAAAAAATAGTACCTCTGCTACACTGCTTTTTTCCATTGATTTCTTTTTTACTATTTCACGAAAACCCTTAAGAATTCCATAAACTAAAACTAGCAACATCCACATCTTCTGTTCTCTCATTCATTCA
>CAZQTM010000016.1:4566-19711 GCA_964595855.1 uncultured Lachnospiraceae bacterium
AATTCCATAAACTAAAACTAGCAACATCCACATCTTCTGTTCTCTCATTCATTCAGTATAATGTTCAAGTAAACTTGACACTTGGATCATTGTCCGCGCAAAAAACATGGCTGAAGCATCTTCAGCCATGTCATAAAATGACTTTTTCAATTGTATAACGTTTTTTTCTATTTGGCTACTTTTTTTGCGAAATCTGTATTTACCAAATCTGAATAAGGTGCTCTTTCTTCTATCTGACCTGCTTCTTGTAAGATATCCTGTAATAAAGTAAAGGAATCTTCCTCGAAAACGAGGTTTTCTTTCCATGTATCCTGATCATAATATCTCTGGACAATCGCGGTAATCGTTTCTAACGGTGTCTCTTTAAATTGTGGCTGTATTATTTTAGCTATTTCTTCAGGAGTGTGACCCTGTACATAGTCCATTCCTTTTTGTAACGCTTTTGTAAAAGCCTCTATCACTTCCGGATTACTTTCAATATAACTTTTCTTAGCAGAAAAAGCGGTATAAGGTACATAACCCGAATCCTCTCCTACAGATGCAACAACAAAACCATCTCCCTTGCTCTCGAGCGCTGTTGCATGCGGTTCGAATTCTACTGTATAATCTCCCTGACCTCCTGAGAATGCTGCTGCAGTTGCACCAAAATCGATACTCTGGTCAATTGTCAGATCAGTTGCAGGGTCTATGTTATTTTTCTTTAAAACATACTCGAAAACCATTTCTGGCATTCCACCGGCGCGACCTCCAAGTATTGTTTTTCCTTTCAGTTTATCCCATGAAAAATCATTATCGTCTTCTCTTGCCACAACAAAATTTCCAGCTCTCTGGGTTAACTGTGCAAAATTTACAGCAAAATCTTCCATATCACCTAAATAAGTATACACAGTTGCCTCTGGTCCCATAAATCCAACATCTGCTTCACCAGTGAGTAAGGCTGTCATTGTTTTATCTGCTCCGAAACCGGTATTTAATGTTAAATCAATTCCTTCGTCTTTAAAATAACCATTTTCGATTGCAACGTACATAGGTGCATAAAAAATTGAATGTGCAACTTCATTCAGTACAACCGGCTTTAACGATTTACCTGCCGTACTTTCTTTCTTACCACATCCAGCCAGGCTGACTATCAGCATAGCAAAAACCAATAAAAATACCATCAGTTTCTTTTTCATAAAAATCCTCCCACTTAACTGATGGTATATTATACGAATCTTTTCGTAAAAAGGTTCCGCTTTGACTATTCATGACAATAATATCGTTCACAGAGCGAACGATTTATTGTTTCTGTTTTTCTTTTAATGCCCTCTCAATAGCTGCTTTTTCCTTCATTGCCCTTTCAAGGGCTGCTTTTTCTCTTAAAGCTTTTTCCTTTTCTGCTCTGGCTTTTTCTCTATTTCCCTCTGATTGACTGTCACGATATCCATCAATCAGCTTCTCTATCAGTAATTTTTTTACATAAACATCAAACCCAAGTAAGGATATAAAAGCAAAGAGCTGGAAAAAATCTTCATCCGCAGCAGGTGCATCCTTAAAAACCTTGCCTGCCTGTTCAAATTTATCCAATACGTCCTTCTTTAACATTTCCTTCTGGGATTTTTCAAGTTCAAAAATCTCATTGTATATTCTTTCAAGATCGAAATCTTCATCATTCTTAAAATATCGATCCGTGATTGGTTTTAGTACTGTCTGTATATCATTAAAAGATAAAATACTTTTTAAATGATATATAAAGATAAGAACCAAAATATGCTCTTTGGAATATTTCTTTTTTTCAGGCGATGGCAACAAATCATTCTTCGCATAATTATTAATCATAGTTTTTGTTAAAATCTTGTCATCATTCGGATTTCGGGTTGTAGACTTTAATTTATTATTCATAAATGTAGTCACTTGATCCATATAAAGATCAATAGAGGGAATGTCTTCTGTATTAATATACTTAATCCGGTCAAGGCTTTCCATTATGCTATTTATCAAATCATCTGTATTAATTGTCATTTCTTACTCCCATATCGCTACTATGATCAATTTTATATGTTATATTTATTATATAGTATTTAAAACTACATGACAAGTTTTACTTTCATATTCTGTTTTTGTATTATTATCAGATAATAAGATTCTTCTTTACTTTAAAACTTTAGTATGTTAAAATCCTAATGTAAAAATAGGACAAAGATTTACAGATTGAATATTATATAGAAAGGTTGGTAGCAATATGAATAAAAAAATAAAAACAGACGCTGTTGACCATCTTTTTGAAGCAGTATTAACTCTGAAAGATAAAAATGAATGCTACAGTTTTTTTGAAGATTTATGTACTGTAAATGAACTGTTATCACTTTCTCAACGTTTTGAAGTTGCATCAATGTTAAAAGATCACAAGACATATTTGGAGATTGCAGAAAAGACAGGGGCTTCCACTGCAACGATTAGTCGTGTTAACCGTTCTCTCAACTATGGCAATGATGGATACGAACTGGTTTTCAACCGTATCAACTAACACATATACAGAGCAAAAAAGGCCGTTTCCTGCGGGAATCGGCCTTTTCACTTCTTTATAGTTTAATTACTTTCTTCTACTTTCGTTTCTTCATTTATCATTTCATTACTCATTACGCAGCTTCCCTGGAATAATGCAGCTTCATCAATAATAAGACCTTTCGTATTGATATCACCTTTTAACTTACCTTTCGCAACAATTTCAATTTTATTTTCTGCAGTAACATCACCAATTACAGTACCTGCTACGAGCAAATCCACCACCTTTATATTTCCTTTTATCTTACCGTCTACTCCTACAATTACAGTCCCATCTGAATTAACATCTCCATTGATTTCACCGTCTACTCGTAGTGTTGAAGTTGTTTTCAAATTTCCTTCAAATACAGTGCCTGCTCCAATAATACTGCTTTCTTCATTTGCTAAATTATTTGATTTTTTGCTCATAATAATTTTCTCTCCATTCTATATTACTATTAACCATTTATGACAAGTATATCTGTTGGGTTAATATAGGTACCATCCTTAATTATCTGATAACCCATTTTGTTAGCATTGCTATCTTCTTCTTCATCAGCATCTTCATCAACAGAACCCAATTCAAAAAGTAAAGTGCCCCTTGTTACTTCATCTCCTGCCTTAACCTTGGCATCCGTGCTACTGCGGTATATAGAGATATACCCATTTCCATGGTCGATCTGAACCTGATTGCCATATGTAGCATCTACATCTACTAAAGCTACTGTTCCGCCTCCAGAAGCCACCACACTTGTGCCACTTCCAGCTTTAAAGATAATGATTGGGCGTGTAACTTCCTCGTTATCAACGCTTATTACTTCATTAGTTTCTTCCAGATCCGCAGTTCCTGAAAGTGGAAATCCCGAAGGAATATTCTTTTCCTCCAGTTCCTTCTCTGCATCAACTTTTTGATTTACCGTTTCACTTAATATATTGACTTTGTCACTTAACTCGGCATTTTCCTTTTGTAGCTTATCATTATCTTCTTTAAGTGAAGCGACCTGATGATCTAATCCTGTCTCACGACTGATTGATAAAGTATTTCTATAAGTAGAAAATCCGCCATAACCAAGTATTACTAATAAAAGAATTGTCATTAAGGATCGTATAAAATTCACTCTGGCTCTGGTGAATTTGATTTTTTTAACTTTATCCTTTGGATTATCAGTAATAACTAGGACTTGAAAATTTTTCTTCTTTTTTTTCTTTCTTTTTTTCTCCAAAGTTAAATACCTCCTAATTTTTACATATTAACAAAAATTTCATTTAATTTCAACTTTTACCTTTTCTAGGATTTTTTTCATTCTAAACTTTACTTTTATTAGGATTTATGATATCCTAATTATGTTGTCATAGGCAACTTTTATAATTATTTTGGAGGACTATCAAATGAACAAAGGTACAGTAAAATGGTTTAACAACCAAAAAGGTTACGGATTTATCTCTGACGAGGCAGGAAACGATGTATTCGTTCACTATTCAGGACTTAACATGGACGGCTTCAAATCTTTAGAAGAAGGCGCTGCTGTTGAATTCGAAGTAGTTAATGGAGAAAAAGGACCTCAGGCAGTTAACGTAACAAAATATTAATAAGAATTTATTTTCTTATTACTTTTAATCATTAAACGATGTGCCTGTTCTATAAATAAAAGGGAATTATAATTTGTCTTTTTAGTTGTATGAATTAGCAGTAGGTTAATGGATTAATGAAAGAGCCAGTCATTCGATTGGCTCTTTTTCATTTCTATTGATTATACTGAACCATTTCATCAAATGATAAAGGTCCACCAAATATATCAAGTGCACTTCCTATTGTTACATCCAATTTATTTTTCCCCTTTGCTTTTAATATTTGAAGATCTTGTATTTCATGGACCCCGCCTGCATAAGTGATTGGAATTTTTCCCCAGTTCCCTAAAATATCAACAAGTTCCTCTTCTACTCCCTTCATTTTTCCTTCTACATCAACTGCATGAATTAAAAATTCATCACAATATTTTGAAAAAAAAGATAAATTCTCATTATTAATGCAGATATCAGTATCCTTTTGCCATCTGTCGGTTACAATATAATATTGATTATTTTTCTTTTTGCAACTCAAGTCTAATACTAGATGCTTTTTCCCAACAAACTTTCCTATTTTTTCAAGATTAGGATAAGATACCAATCCATTTTGAAATACATAGGAGGTAACAATTACATGCGATGCTCCGGCATCCAAAAATTCTTTTGCATTGCTATCGTTTATACCTCCCCCGACCTGTAACCCTCCTGGGAAAGCTTTTAATGCATCTAATGCCTGTTTTTTTGTGGCATTATAATATGGATTGTCAAATTTATTTAATAAAATAATATGACCACCGAATAACTGATTTCTTTGATATAATTTGGCATAATAGGCAGCATCCCTTGAAGCCACAAAGTTTTCTTTGGTTTCTAAGAGATCATCTCTTAAACTGCCGCCTACTATCTGTTTTACCTTTCCATTATGAATATCAATACAAGGTCTGAATTTCATTAATTTCTAATCTCCACATTATTTACATTTTTTTGATTTATTTCCAATAAAAACTACTGTATTATCTTACACAATATACCGTATAAAAACAAGTTTTTGAAATATACTATCAATGAAGCTCTCAACTGAGAAGCTCAATTGTTAGTAATTATTAAGCGTATAACGAAACGCGGATAGGAGTGACTTATGAAATTGATTAAAAAATCTGGCATAATTTTTCTTCTCATCCTCATTCTTTGCATGACTGCTGCCTGTAATAATGGTACCGAAAATGACCCCAGTGATATGGCTGGGAATCCAACAACTGGTACTACTGACAGTACTACAAATGCAAATACGGATAGAACAGATGTTACAACAGAACCGAATACTCAGACCACAGTTGAAAATGGTACAACAGGTACAACTGAAACTGTTGGTGACACAGTTGGAAGTGTAGTTGATGATGCCGGCAACGCTGTGGGCAATGCAGTAGAAGACGTTGGTAATGGTGTGAAAGATGTTGCCAACGATGTTGGTAATGGTGTAAGTGGAACTACGAATACTCAGTAAATTGGAAAGCAGGATTTCTCCTGCTTTCTTCTTTTTAAACATCCTTTTCTACAATAATTCCATCTCGATATGCACTAAGCAAATCCTCTAATTGTTTAATACCAACTCGTAATTCCACACCAATATCCGTATCTGCAACTCTAATCCGATTCACCGCAGTCTCCACAATAATGGAATCGGAAAAAATATCAGATTCTTTTCGAATTGCAGCCTGTGTTGATTCAAATGGTTCATGTGCAACCAAACGCATACCATGTGAATTTGCCACAAGAGTATATCCTGCTATTCCTGTCTTGCCCTGATAAGCTTTCGAAAATCCACCATCAATAATCAGCAATTTACCATTGCATTTGATTGGAGTCTCACCCTTCTTTAATTCAACAGGAACATGCCCATTTATAATATGTGAAGAAACCGTATTTAATCCAAACTCTTTAAGGATATGATTTAAAACATTCTCATTATCCATTAATCGATAATAGCTGTTCTTCGTTTCCTTATGTGCCTCTTTATCTGCAATAAAGTAACGCTCAAATGTTGTCATTTTGTCTTTCCCGAAAACAGGTGAATTCGGTCCTGCCCAAATGTACCAGATAATATCCTGTCCTTTTTGACGCTCCAGCTTATCCTGAGAATAATATCCTTTTCTAGCATAATTGTCTAATATATCATATAAATCTTTACCGGTATATTCCGTTCCATATATATTGACTTTATTAAAATTTCCGGTTTCATCCATTGGTACACAGCCATGATATAGTAGATTAGAATTATGTACCTTGTAAAGTCCACCCTTAGAGAACAAGAATTTAACATGTTTTTGCAGCTTTTCACTATGATGGAATGCATCCTGTAAACGCTCCATAACCAGTTCTTCTTCATCCGTAAGTTTATATGGATCTAAAGGATCAACGGTCGGGAAATCAGTATCAGACATTATGTATTCTTTGCCATATGCAAGTACTGTCTTCTTTTCGTAATTAATTTTATCAAACAAAAGCCGATCATCCATATTAAATTCAGGTCGTCTATTTAACAACTGGCCTTCTAGCTTGAATTGAATGATTGCGATGGCTTTATGCATTTTCATATCAAGATCCAGATCCTTTGTATTATAATCACCACTATATTTTATGGAAAAAGCTTCACAGTCTGTTTTCTCATAAGTTTTAAGGGCAAAAGTAGCAAGTGGAATCAGATTGATACCATATCCTTCTTCTATGGTGTCTAAATTTCCATAACGTGCTGACATACGTATTACTGTGGCAATACATGCTTTATGTCCGCTTGCAGCTCCCATCCAGACGATATCATGATTACCCCATTGGATATCAACTGAATGATAATGAATTAATGTATCTAATATAATATGTGGGCCCTTTCCTCTGTCATAAATATCTCCCACTATATGTAGATGATCTACAACCATTCGTTGTATCAAAAAGCAGAGCGCTGTTATAAAATCCGGTGCTCTTCCAATCCTAATAATAGTATGAATGATTTCGTTATAATAGGCCTCTTTATCTTGAATTTCCTCTTTTTCCGTAATTAATTCTTCAATAATATAGGCAAAATCTTTTGGTAATGCCTTTCTCACCTTTGAACGAGTATACTTTGAAGATACTCTTTTTGTCATCTGCACTAAACGATGCAGTGTAATTTTATACCAGTCTTCCAGGTTATCTTCTTCAGTCTGGATAATTTCAAGTTTTTCAACCGGATAATAAATTAAGGTAGCAAGACTCTTTTTGTCTCTTCCACTTAATGTATTTCCAAATTCTTCATCGATTTTCTTTCTGACCGAGCCGGATCCATTTTTTAATACATGGTTAAATTGTTCATATTCTCCATGTATATCCGTCAAAAAATGTTCTGTCCCCTTTGGTAGGTTCAAAATTGCCTGAAGATTGATAATCTCAGTAGATGCTGATGCTATTGTTGGGAATTGCTTGGCAAGACTTTTTAAGTATATTAATTCCATATTGTCCATGTTCTGTCCCCCTGCTAATATGCTAGCTTCAGTATACCTTATTTCATTAAAAAAGAAAATAAGGACTGAAATTCAGCCCTTATTTTTCTAATCTATTAATCTACTACATGTTCCATTCCATAATAACCTGCCGGTTTTCCAGCTAGAAATTTAGCAGCTTGTATTGCTCCTTTTGCAAAGATAGCCCGAGAGTATGCTGTGTGTGAAAAGGTTATTACCTCATCTGCTCCGGCAAAGATAACATCATGGTCTCCCACAATACTGCCTCCTCTTACCGCCGCAATACCAATTTCCTTCTTGGGACGTTTTTCACGTCTGTTACTTCTGTCATAAACATATTCATATTCGTTGTTTAATTCTTCATTGATACTATCAGCTAGCGCGATTGCTGTTCCGCTTGGTGCATCAAGCTTCTGATTATGGTGTTTTTCCACTATCTCAATATCAAAACCTGCAGGTGCTAATACTTCTGTAGCCTGTTTTAACAGTTTTAAAAGCAAATTAATTCCCAAAGACATATTGGCTGATTTCAAAATTGCCACTTGCATAGATGCATCTGTCACTTTTTGCAATTGACTTTCTGACAATCCCGTTGTACATAAGACACAGGGAGTCTTAGTATCGACACAATACTCCAGTAGTTCTTCTGCTGCATTGCTCGATGCAAAATCAATAATTACATCAGCTTTTAAATTACATTGTTTCATATTCCTAAAAACCGGATATTCGTTTTTTATATGGTCAGAAACGTCAATACCTGCAACTATTTCAAGTTCTTCATCATCTTTGATAAATCCGGTAATCATC
This sequence comes from uncultured Lachnospiraceae bacterium, assembly GCA_964595855.1. Classification (GTDB taxonomy): domain Bacteria; phylum Bacillota; class Clostridia; order Lachnospirales; family Lachnospiraceae; genus RGIG8767. Next base: position 12,957 of record CAZQTM010000016.1, read on the forward strand.
TGTCCCATTCTGCCATTACATCCGTGCATTATTACTTTTATCATTCTGTCATCCCTTCTGTATTAGATTAAACCATAAACCTGCATTTCTTTTTTCAGCCGGTCTGCATTTTTATCTTCCATCTCAGTAAGTGGTCTTCTTAAAGGTCCAGCATTCATTCCCATTATATTCATCGCTTTTTTAACCGGTATTGGATTTACTTCACAGAAGAGCGCATCAATAAGAGGTAATGCGTCAAATTGCATCTGACGGCTCTTTTCAATATCTCCACCAAAAAAGTTCTGACAAATATCATGGGTATTTTGAGGTGCAATATTAGATAAAACAGAAATAACTCCTTTACCGCCCAAGGATAAAATCGGAACAATTTGATCATCATTTCCTGAATACAAATCTACCTTACCATTTGCCAAAGCCATGCACTTAGCTATCTGCGAAATGTTACCTGTTGCGTCTTTTACACCAACAATATTTTCCATCTCAGTACATAATTTAACAACAGTTTCTGGTAATATATTAACACCACCTGTTCTGCCCGGAATATTATATAAAATCATCGGTACTTTCACAGCTTCTGCAATCATTTTAAAATGCTCATAAAGTCCGTTCTGAGTTGCCTTATTATAGTATGGTGTAACAACAAGTATTCCATCCACTCCGGCTTTTTCAGCCTCTTTCGATAAATAGATTGCCGTATTCGTACAATTTGATCCTGTACCTCCAATAACGGGGATTCTTCCATTCACACACTTCACACAATAACGAATTACATCAAGATGTTCCTCGTGTGATAGTGTGGAAGCTTCTCCGGTCGTTCCGCATACAATAATTGCATCGGTTCTGTTCTTAATCTGATACTCAATCGTCTGGGCAAATTGTTCGTAATTTACCTCACCGTTTTCTTTAAATGGTGTAACGATTGCAACACCTGCACCTGTAAAAATTGCCATTTTTTATCCTCCTTTTGGCTGATTATTTGGCAGCATCGGATGAATTGATCCCTATTGTATCATAGCAATAGTTTCTTAACAAAAAACCGACTCCAAGAGGGGTCGGTTTTAAAAATCAAAATCAACGATAGCTCCCCATCTAAAAAGATGACAGTCACAAAGCTGTTAACCCTGTGCCCAAGACTTGATTATCAGGTAATCTCCTCTTTCGGCGTTCTTCCCTTTCCCCAATCTTCTTCTGTGCCTGACACATCAAAAAGGGTACTAATAAATCACGCGACCTCTATCATATATATATTAGGCTTACGCCAAGTTGTTAAAAATCATAATAACACTACTATTTTATTCTGTCAACGTATCGTCTCGATTTTTGATACTTCATCTGCCAGATTACAGATTTCATCATTCACCGTAATTCCTGTCATAATAATTGCGGTATCATCACTTTTTGCCTGTAATACGGATTTCAATTCTTCAATTGTAATGATGCCATTATCCAAAAGTCCCAGCACCTCATCTAAAATTAGTAAATTGCACTCTCCGGTACATAAAACTTTTTTTGCAAAATTCATGCCATTTTTAATGTTCATGACCTCTTCTTTCTGTCGTTCTTCTGAAAGAAGGTTAAAGTTATCTTCTGATTTTTCAAATCGGAAAAATTTAATCTCCGGCTCCAGACGCTTAATGAATGCATTTTCATCTAAAGTTTTTTCCTTTAAAAACTGGATCATCACAACTTTCTTACCATTGCATGCAGCTTCTATTGCTTTCCCAAGCGCTGCAGGTGATTTTCCATGTCCGTCACCACTAAAAATCAGAATATTACCTGTAATCATATCTTTTCTCCCTAAGAGCCTTATCATTCGCATAAACAAATATTTTTTAAGATTCTTCGCAATATTAACACAGTAATATTTGTTTTTCAATTAAATTCTTAATTTTTATTATATTAACCTTATGAATTTCTTAAGTTATTCAATCGTTGCATTGGTATACATATCTTCCTCGGTCTTCATGCTATCATAATCACCGCTTAATAACTCTAACTTGCTGACAGATACTTCATAGGCAATTCTTTTTTCTGCCTCTGAATCATTTACCTTTTTCATATATTCTCTGCTTTGTATTCTTCCCCATACTGCACACCTTGCTCCCACTTCAAAATTGCTTGCAAACCTTGCATTTCTACCCCAGCAGATACAGGGTATGTAATCTGATTTCCCATATGGTCTGTTTACAGCAATTAACAAGTCAGCAATTTCACGGCCTAAAGGTGTCTTCCTATAGATTGGTTCCTTACAGATATATCCATCCAGGTAAATCTGATTTGATTTTGCACTCTCTTCAATCTCATCAATAAATTCTACCTCTCTGGCAAAAACTGAAAGAATCAATCGGTTTTTCTTTTCTTCATGTCTATTATAAGAACGGAACTGTCCTATAACAGCAATGTTGGATCCCTTATAATCCTCGTTAACATCTAGTAATCTTTCTGATACCATCATCGGTATAATATCCGCCGAATCGCTGAGCCTCGAAACCTCTACATCTACCATGTAAAAGCCTTCTCCAAAGATCTCATGACTATAAGCAAAATCGCTTACAATCCTTCCCATAATAACCACCTGGTTGTTTTCAATTACCTTATCTGTCATTTTTGTTCTCCCTTCTTCGAATACAATTTGCGTATTCTGTTATAAGAATTTTTTCCATTCATGTATTATTATTTTATTATTAGAAAATAAAAATAGAAGTGTCAGCTATCGCAGTTTTCGCATAAAATAAGGGGATTTTTGTTGTTGCATAATAAAAAATATGATGATATACTGTATGAGTTTGTAAAAAACACATATAATAAGAAATGATACCTACAAAAGGAAAGGTTAAGAATGAAACAAACTAGAAATGATATTCGTAATGTTGCAATAATTGCCCATGTAGATCATGGTAAAACTACCCTTGTTGACGAACTTCTGAAACAAAGCGGTGTATTCCGTGCAAATCAAGAAGTCGCTGAACGTGTAATGGATTCCAACGATATCGAAAGAGAACGTGGAATTACAATTTTATCAAAGAATACTGCGGTAACTTACAAAGATACTAAAATTAATATTATCGATACCCCAGGGCATGCAGACTTTGGTGGCGAAGTAGAACGAGTTTTAAAAATGGTTAATGGCGTAATACTTGTTGTTGATGCATTTGAAGGTGCAATGCCTCAGACAAAATTTGTCTTAAAAAAAGCTTTAGAGTTAAAGCTCCCTGTTATTGTATGTATTAATAAAATTGACCGTCCGGAGGCACGTCCAATGGAAGTCATTGATGAAGTCTTAGAATTATTTATTGACCTGGAAGCAAATGAAAAGCAGTTAGACTGTCCATTTGTATTCGCATCTGCAAAAACAGGTACCGCTACACTTGATTTGGATAAGCCCGGTACAGATATGATTCCTCTTTTTGATACCATATTAAGCTATATTCCTGCACCCATAGGTGATCCTGATGCAAGTACACAGGTACTGATTAGCACTATCGACTATAATGATTATGTAGGCCGTATCGGTGTTGGAAAAGTAGACAATGGTACCATAAAAATTAATCAGGATGTTGTTTTGGTTAACCATCATGAACCTGATAAAATGAAACGAGTTAAGGTTTCTAAACTCTATGAATTTGATGGTCTAAATAAGGTGGATGTAAATGAAGCAACCATTGGTTCCATAGTTGCCATTTCTGGAATTGCTGATATTCATATTGGTGATACAATCTGCTCACCTGAAAATCCAGAACCAATTCCATTCCAAAAAATATCGGAGCCTACCATTGCAATGAATTTTATTGTAAATGACTCCCCTCTTGTCGGTCAGGAAGGAAAATATATTACCAGTCGACACTTACGTGACAGATTATATCGTGAATTAAATACAGATGTCTCCCTAAGAGTAGAAGATACTACCTCGACGGATGTCTTTAAAGTATCCGGACGTGGAGAACTTCATCTTTCTGTTCTTATTGAAAATATGCGCCGTGAAGGATATGAATTTGCAGTGTCAAAAGCAGAAGTTCTTTACAAAACAAATGAAAGAAATCAGAAACTGGAACCTATGGAAATCGCATATGTAGATGTTCCTGAAGAATTCTCCGGAACCGTTATTCAAAAATTATCTGGTAGAAAAGGTGAACTGCAGGGAATGACTTCCATCAGTGGCGGATATACCAGACTTGAATTTGCCATTCCATCCCGAGGATTAATTGGCTACCGTGGTGAATTCATGACAGATACAAAAGGAAATGGAATTCTTAATACAACCTTTGATGATTATGGCCCATATAAAGGCGACATGATGTATCGTAAACAGGGTTCTTTGATTGCCTTTGAAGCTGGAGAAGCAATTACTTATGGCCTTTACAATGCCCAGGACCGTGGTACTTTATTTATCGAACCCGGAGAAAAAGTTTATGCCGGCATGGTCATAGGACAGACAGGAAAAGCCGAAGATATTGAAATAAATGTATGCAAGAAGAAACAGCTTACCAATACCCGTTCCTCTAGTGCTGACGAAGCATTACGACTTTCACCTAAGAAAGATCTAAGTTTGGAACAGGCGTTAGAATTTATCGATACCGATGAACTGTTAGAAATCACCCCGGTAAATCTTAGAATTCGTAAAAAAATTCTGGATCCCACGTTAAGAAAACGTTCCAATTTGAACCGTAATAATCAATAAAAGACAAGCTCCATTCGTTTGAATGGAGCTTGTCTTTTATTCATATTAACCTAAATGTAATAACCTGGTTGCAATGCTAAAATATATTATTAATGATATCGCATCTACAATAGTTGTAATAAAAGGGCTCGCCATAACCGCTGGATCAAATCCGACTTTTTTGGCGCACATAGGAAGAATACACCCTACTACTTTTGCTATCACAACTACTGCTATCAACGTAAGACATACAACCAATGATACCTGTACTCCTACTCTGTCAATGAGCATCAATTTAACAAAGTTAGCTGCTGCAAGTGTCAATCCACATAATATAGCGACCTTACATTCCTTAAAAATAATTTTGGGTAAATCGTTGAAGCCGATTTCATCCAAAGATAATCCACGAATGATCGTTACACTCGACTGTCCACCTGCATTCCCTCCCGTATCCATTAGCATAGGAATAAAAGCAGTTAAAATAACATATGCACTTAATGCACCTTCAAAAGAAGATATGATTTTACCGGTAAAAGTAGCTGAAATCATTAACAATAATAACCACGGAATTCTCTTTTTCCATGTTTCAATAACACCTGTTTTCATATATGGCTTATCAGTAGGTACGATAGCTGCCATCTTTTCAATATCTTCTGTAGCTTCCTGTTGCATGATATCAACAATATCATCTACAGTGATAATTCCAACCAGGCGATTTTCATTATCTACTACTGGCATGGCGGTAAAGTCATATTTCTGGAACTGTCTTGCTACCTCTTCCTGATCCATCAAAGTATTAATTGAGATAACATTTTCATGCATGATATCTCCTATGACCTCATCTGGAGGGCTTAACAGCAGGTAACGTAGTGCAACGGTTCCAAGTAATGTTCTTCTACTATCAAGTACATAGCAAATATTAATTGTCTCACTATCAAGACCAACATTTCTTATTCTCTGTATCGCTTGTTCAACTGTTAAATTTTCTTTTAAATCTACATATTCAACCGTCATGATGCTGCCGGCTGATGATTCCGGATATCTGAGAAGATGATTGATATCCCTTCTTGTCTCCGGGCTAGCTGCTGCAAGCAGCCTTTTTACAATATTGGCTGGCATTTCTTCTAATAAATCGGTAGCATCATCAGCCATTAAGTTATTGATGATACTTGCCGCATCTTTTTCAGATAGAGATGTAATAATATAATGCTGATTATCTACATCCATATATGAAAAAACATCTGCCGCCATATCTTTTGGAAGTATGCGAAACATCTTAAGTAAGTCTGTTTCTTCCAGATCTTCCATCACTACAGCAATATCCGCTTCATTCATTTCCGATAATTTTTGACGAAGTCTAGTATATTGCTTCGTTTCGAGTAATTCTCTGACTTGTGTCAGTTCTTTAATCTCATCCATAGCAATTCTCCTTTAGTTGTGGTTTTTATTCTACTTCGCCCGGGGAGTGGAACATCTTTGCTGCTTGTTAGCTGTCTGTTCTTCATAAAAACCACCACCTTTCAAATTGCTATATTTTCAAAATTACTACTAAATATTACATTTGCAAATTTTTTTTGTCAATTTATTTTCTTTATATATCTTATATCTTTTTCTTCCATTATTATTCTACCATTTGATACCTCTGTTAGTTCATTGCAAACAGCTTTGATTATGCCTGTTGGAATTGCTATTTCTAAATCAACATTTTGACCATATTCCTCATTAAGAATTGTAATTTCTTGATTTGCAAGACAATATTTTACCTTTCCTACCGTTTCATAATCAACCGTAATCTCGTAGACATTTACCAATTGCATATCACATAACCCTGCATATTTAATACCTTCTGTAACAGCCTGTGTATATGCCCTTAAAAGGCCTCCCGTTCCCAACAGTATTCCTCCAAAATAGCGGGTAACAACGACAACTACATTTGTTAATCCTTCTTTTTTTAATACTTCTAACATTGGTCTTCCCGCTGTACCTGACGGTTCTCCATCATCAGAACATCTTACCGTAGAGCAGTCTTTTCCTATTATATACGCAAAACAATTGTGTTTAGCATCCCAATATTGTTTCTTAAGAATATTAATATAAG
>CAZQTM010000017.1:0-12927 GCA_964595855.1 uncultured Lachnospiraceae bacterium
CTTTTTGTTGTATTGTTTCTGGAACAGTGGAAGAAACCCGAAAACCGTATCGCATGTATCATAGGTATTTGTGCGACTTTAATAGGTCTGTTTATAACAGGACCGGATGCACTGGTTATTCCTTCCATGATATTGATTCTCATTGTTTTACTTGCAGGGAGGGAAAAAATATGCAGCTGACAACAATACAGATTATGATTACGATACTCGCAATTACATTGGGTACTATGCTTACAAGATTTACTCCTTTTTTTCTATTTCCAGATTCCAAGAAGCCGCCACAGATAGTCATATATTTGGGAAAGGTTTTGCCACCGGCTATGATGGGGCTTTTAGTGGTATATTGCTTAAGAAATGTTAAAATCTTTGTCGGTTCACATGGAATTCCTGAGCTGATATCAATAGTAATTATTATATTACTTCATAAATGGAAAAATAATGTTTTACTTAGTATTCTGGGAGGCACAATCTGCTATATGATTTTAGTACAATTTTTCTCTGCGTCTATATAAATTAAGAATGAATAGAGTAAAACTCCAATATATTGAAATAACAGATATATTGGAGCTTTTTTATGGAGAAAAAAGAAAAAGACAGTATGGATAAGACTCCTTTTCGTGTTTTTACGACTATGATAGCAATGGTTCTTGCAGGCATTGCGATTGCAAAAGGAATTACATATTATGAGACAAAGTCAGTTACAGCAAGAGCTTGCGAAAACTGGGGACTGGGTTTTTCAGAGGAAGGAAAGGCCCCAACCGCAAATGCAACACCGGAAGAAATGGCTAAATTCAATGCTTATTATATCGGAGATCAAAATCAGAAAAAAATATACCTTACTTTTGACGGCGGATATGAAAATGGTTACACATCAGCAATTCTTGATGCTTTGAAAGCGTGTAATGTAAAGGCTACGTTCTTTTTAGTTGGAAATTATCTTGAAACCAATCCGGAACTTGTTAATCGTATGATTCAGGAAGGACACTGTGTTGGCAATCATACATATCACCACCCCGATATGTCCCAATCCACGAAAGAAGAATTTGAAAAGGAAATGAAAGAATTTGAAATAAAATATAAAGAAGTAACAGGATCGGATTGTCCTAAGTTATATCGCCCACCACAGGGTAAATATAGTGAGAATAATTTGAAGATGGCAAAAGATCTGGGATATAAAACTTGTTTCTGGAGTCTGGCATATGTTGACTGGTATGATGATAATCAGCCAACAAAGGAACAGGCTTTTGAAAAATTAACTGGGAGGATTCATCCTGGTGCGATAGTACTTTTACATTCTACCTCTAAAACAAATTCAGAAATTTTGCAAGAATTAATTGCAAAATGGAAAGATATGGGTTATTCATTTGGAAATCTGAGTGATATCTGAAAGAAATCTTGCAATTTATAGATAGTATATTTTAATGTTTGTATGATAATACTTCACTAATGTAAGAAATAAGAAAATACAATTGGAGGTATATCATGAGTCAGGAAGATACCATTCATCTGCTAAAAGAATGCGATGCAGGTGTAAAAATGGGAGTGTCATCGATAGATGATGTATTGGATAAAGTAGAATCTGCAGCTCTAAAAGAGAAATTGCAGGAGAGTAAAAAACAGCATGAGGAATTGGGTAATCGATGTCATTCATATTTAAATGTACTCGATTCAGAAGAAAAAGATCCAGGTCCAATGGCGAAAGCAATGGCCCATATCAAAACAAGTATGAAATTAATGCCAACACCTACAGATATGGAGATTGCGGAATTAATGTATGATGGTTGTAATATGGGAATAAAATCACTTTATAAGTATCTGCATCAGTATAAGGGTGCAAATGGAGATTCAAAAAAATTGACAGAGAAGATAATAAAATGTGAAGAAGATTTGAGAGAGACTGTAAAGGAATATATATAAAGGTAATTTCTTAGTAAGACCTTTTAGATTGAAATATATTCAATCTAAAAGGTCTTATTTACATATTTAGTGTCTATGATATTTTTTATTATTTGATTCGTATTTGGGTTCACATGTCAGACGAATACCGAGTCTCTTAAATATCTGCTCATCTACTGAAGATAGTAAGACGGATGAGTGGGCTTCACACCCCTTTAATTTAGGAATTTGGGTTAGTGCAAGCTCTGCCTGTTTATCGGTTGCTGCTGATGTTGATAAAGCTATCAGAATTTCGTCTGTGTGTAGTCTTGGATTGCAGCTACCAAGATATTCTGTTTTTAGACGCTGTATTGGTTCAATAGCAGTGGGTGACACCAGGTGTAGTTCATGATTAATTCCACCCAATACTTTTAATGCATTCAGTAGTGCAGCGGCAGAAGCGCCCAGCAAATCTGTTGTTTTTCCTGTAATAATTGTTCCATCAGACAGTTCAATTGCGACAGCCGGATGATTCGTATCCGTCTCTCGGTCCAGTGCAGCGCCCACTACACTACGGTCTTCTACGGTTAGATAAGCCTGCTTCATCAACAGTTCCAGCTTGTAAATAATATCCTTAGAGCCTTTACCACGTTTGATATCATTTAAGGCTTGATAATATCTTCTAATAATCTCCTGTTCTGAGGCTTCACGGCATACATCATCATCGATGATACAATTACCGGCCATATTTACCCCCATATCAGTCGGGGATTTGTATGGACTGCCACCCAGAATCTGCTCAAACATAGCGTTTAGCACTGGAAATATTTCAACATCTCGATTATAGTTAACGGTTGTTTCACCATAAGCTTCCAGGTGGAAAGGATCAATCATATTGACATCATTCAAATCTGCAGTAGCAGCTTCATATGCGATATTTACCGGATGCTTTAGTGGCAAATTCCAAATGGGAAATGTTTCAAATTTTGCGTAACCGGCTTTTACACCCCGTTTATGTTCATGGTATAGCTGTGAAAGACAGGTTGCCATTTTACCGCTGCCAGGACCGGGTGCTGTAATTATAACTAAAGGTTTCGAGGTTTCGATAAATTCATTTTTACCATATCCCTCATCACTTACAATTCTTTTTACATCACTAGGATAACCGGCAATTTTGTAATGATTATAGGATTTTATTCCCAGTGACTGTAACCGTTGTTTAAATTGGTCAGCTGCAGCTTGACCAGTGTATTTTGTTATGCAGACACTTCCAACAAATAAACCAATACCCTGGAAAGCATCAATTAGTCTAAGTACATCGAGATCATAAGTAATTCCAAGGTCACCTCTTATTTTATTACCTTCTATATCATCGGCATTGATAACAATCACAATTTCTGCCTGATCTTTCAGTTGAAGGAGCATTTTCAACTTGGAATCAGGTTGAAATCCAGGCAAAACACGGGAAGCGTGATAATCATCAAATAATTTTCCACCAAATTCAAGATATAATTTATTATCAAACTTCGCAATTCGTTCCTTAATGTGTTCCGACTGCATTTTCAAATACTTATCATTATCAAAGCCTATCTTCATGTTTGTTACTCCTATCAATACCATTTTTTATTTTTCAACAATCAATACTATTTTAGTATAAATTTTTTACATAGTAAATGGTTATTATGTAGTAAATTATAAAATTTTATCAAAATGTATATTTTTCTTTTTTCGACATATTCTATTACTGTAACACAATATTTATAATAGACAGAAATGAAAGGCAGGGATAACAATGGCATATAAAGCAATCGGTTATACTGCACTTACGATAGCCATCATTGGTGCATTAAATTGGGGTCTTGTAGGAATCTTTCGTTTTAATTTAGTAGCACTCCTTTTCGGAGATATGACATGGCTTTCAAGAGTGGTATATACCCTCGTGGGAATTTGTGGTTTATATCTGATTACATTTTTTGGTCAGATGGATACGTCGGAATAATTTTTTTATGGAAGCTCTTTATGAGAGATAGTTTTTCTTTTTTGTGAGGGTGTGCATCCGTATCTTTCCTTAAAGAGCTTCATAAAAAGTTTATAGTTTGTAAATCCTCTGTTTTCCAATATGGTGTAGATGTTTAAATCTGTCTTTACTAAATCATCATAGATGAAAGATAATCGCACTTGGTTTACATAATCAAGAAATGTCATACCCATATATTTCTTAAAAAAACGACAAAAGTATTCAGGCTGCAGACCCACAATCAATGCTGCGCTTTTTAGAGAAATGATTTCTCTGTAATGTTTTGCAACATAGTTAGTAATCAATGATAATTGTTCTCTGTTTTTATCACTTCTATTCTTTTCTACGGGTGAAATTGTTGCCCGGCAATTTTTATTCAGTATATATAGAAATTGAAATAAAGCGGATTGAAATGAAAGAGTATATCCATCCTCTTTTTTTTCATAGAGATAACCCATTTGATAAAGCAGGCTTTTCAATTCATCATGATATGTGTTTTCAAAACGTATTGTATGAAAATCTGCTATGTTTTTTTCCAGAAAAGCAGGTGGAATTTGAAGTAAATAGACTTTTGATTGTACGACACAAATTGTGGAATGGATATCCCCGGAGTTTATAATGATATAGTCGTTATTCTTAAGGTGATGTATTTTATCCTGCATATATACTTCCATATGGCCATATACAACGTAGATAATTTCAAGACTTTCATGCCAGTGATTTGTTATAAGTTGTCCATTATTTTCGTATACTTTATACATAACGGGCAAATCCGGAAGTTCCATTATCTGTTCATGATGTCCCTGATTCATAGCTGACTCCTTTTTAAATAACATGAAGAAAGTTAATATGATACTATTATTTAACTATTATTCTTGTTCATAAAAGAAAAAAAGTCAATATCAACCTATAAATAAGTCATTTTAGTAATAGAGAAGTACCATATGTCATGATATGATGATTTAATAAAAGAAAATTGAAAGGAAAAAGATATAGATGAATCATAATGAAATAATACAATTAATTAAAAAAATGACTTTAGAGGAAAAAGCATCTTTATGTTCCGGGGCTGATTTCTGGCATACAGAGAAAATTGACAGACTGGGAATACCTTCGTCAATGGTTTCTGACGGACCTCATGGGTTACGTAAACAGAATGATAAGGCTGATCATCTTGGCGTAAACGAAAGTATTAAGGCAGTATGCTTTCCTGCTGGATGTGCAACGGCAGCATCCTTCAATAGAGATTTATTAAACGAGATAGGAGAGACACTTGGTAATGAGTGTCAGGCAGAGGGTGTCAGTGTTCTTTTGGGACCAGCCGTTAATATAAAGAGATCCCCATTATGTGGCAGGAATTTTGAATATTATTCGGAAGATCCTTATGTTGCTTCAGAAATTGCAGGAGCATTTATAGATGGGGTACAAAGTAAAAATGTTGGAACCAGTATCAAACATTTTTTTGCAAATAATCAGGAACATAGAAGAATGACTTCTTCTTCCAATGTGGATGAAAGAACACTCCATGAGATATATCTTGCTGCATTTGAGGGTGCAATTACAAAACACAAACCATGGACAGTAATGTGCTCTTATAATCGCCTGAATGGTGTCCATCTGGCAGAAAATAAAAAATATCTGACGGATGTACTACGTAACGAATGGGGATTTGATGGATATGTAATGAGTGACTGGGGTGCTGTTAATAATCGAATAGAAGGTTTAAAAGCCGGACTTGATCTTGAGATGCCTTCCTCTTTTGGAATTAACGATGCTGAAATTGTTAAGGCAGTGAAAGAAGGAAAACTGAAAGAAGAAATATTAGATCAGGCCGTTCAAAGAATTTTAAATATTGTATATCGATATGAGGAAAACCGTGATAAAAAGGCATCATGGAATATAAAAGAGGATCATGAAAAGGCAAAACAGGCAGCACGGGAAACAGTTGTTTTGTTAAAAAATGATGGTATTTTACCAATCGAAAAAGAAAAATCCGTTGCTTTTATTGGAAAGTTTGCAGAGAGCCCAAGATATCAGGGAGGTGGAAGCTCACATATAAATAGTGAATATGTTACTTCTGCAATTAAGTATATAAAGGGTAATGAAAATGTCCATTATGCGAAGGGATATGAAATAATAGAGGACAAAACAGATATGGCATTGCTTGACGAGGCAATTGAACTTGCTAAAAAAAGTGATGTTGCAGTTATTTTTGCTGGTCTGCCTGATCAGTTTGAATCAGAGGGGTTTGATAGAACACACTTACGTATGCCGGATTGTCAGAGCAGACTGATTGAGGAAGTTACAAAGGTCCAACCCAATACCATTATTGTTCTTCATAATGGAGCACCGGTAGAAATGCCATGGATATCAAAGGTGAAGGGTGTTTTGGAAGCATATCTTGGTGGAGAAGCAATAGGTGGTGCCGTTGTTGACATTTTATATGGAGATGTAAATCCAAGTGCTAAACTTCCGGAAACTTTTCCTCTTAAATTAGAAGATAACCCATCATACCTTTCCTATTTTGGAGAAATGGATGAGGTGGATTATCAAGAGGGAATCTTTGTAGGATATCGTTATTATGACAAAAAGAAAATGGATGTACTATTTCCCTTTGGTTATGGTTTATCCTATACAACATTTGAGTACAGTAATTTAATTCTTGATAAGAAAGAAATGAAGGATACTGATACATTAAAGGTTAGTATAGATATAACAAATACAGGAAAAGTTGCAGGTAAAGAAGTTGTACAGCTCTATGTCAGTGATGTGGAAAGTACGGTTATAAGACCTGACAAAGAACTTCGTGATTTTACAAAAGTATTTTTAAATCCCGGAGAAACAAAAACAGTAACATTTCAATTAGGAAAAAGAGCTTTTGCATATTATAATACGCAGATTCATGACTGGCATGTAGAGAGTGGTATGTTTGCCATCATGATTGGAAAATCATCCAGAGACATAGTTGAAACAAAACAAGTAAATGTAACATCAACGCAAAAACTCCCTGTTACCTATTCCCTTGATACGACTTGTGGTGATATAATGAATGATAAGAAAGCTTGGGATATGGTAGCACCGTTTATGCAGATAGATGCATTGAAAATCGATGAAGAAAAGGAGGCTGCTGCGTCTGAAGCAATATCAAAAGAAATGATGGAAGCTATGATCCGTTATATGCCACTACGTGGTACTTTAAGTTTTGGATCAGGAAAATTTACAAAAAGAGATCTCGAGAATCTCGTATTTAAATTAAATAATATAGAGCGTTAGTGATTTGTAAGTTGAAGTCAAGGGGGAACATCAGATGGATGGATGGAACACGTTACAAAGAATTAAGGAACAGATTAATACCGTTTTTATATCGAAAGGTGAATTAATTAATCAAATATTGATAGCACTCATAAGTGAGGGACATCTTCTTTTAGAAGATGTCCCTGGTGTGGGCAAGACTACTCTTGTGATTGCACTTTCAAAAGCCATAGACAGTGACTTTGGAAGAATACAGTTTACACCGGATACATTACCAAGTGATGTACTCGGTGTTTCTATATATAATGCAAAAACAGCAGAATTTAAGTATATGCCGGGTCCCATCATGCATCAGATTCTCTTAGCAGATGAAATTAACAGAACATCTCCGAAAACGCAGTCAGGACTTTTGGAAGCAATGGAGGAAAGACAGGTTACGATAGATGGTGTTGTATATCCGCTAAAGAGTCCATTTATGGTCATAGCCACACAAAATCCGGTAGAATTTATAGGAACATATCCACTCCCCGAGGCACAACTTGACCGCTTTATGATGAAATTATCCGTTGGCTATCCATCTAAAGAAGATGAGATGCGTCTGGCACATACATATCTGGAAGGCAGGAAGGCTAAGGAATTAGAACCGGTATCATCAGTATCAGATATTCTGCAGATTCAAAAGGAAGTGAAGCAGGTTATGGTTCACGATGATATTATCTCATATATACTTGATATTATTGAAAGGACGCGAAACGAGGAGAGATTTTTATTAGGTGCAAGTGAACGTGGTATGCTTTCCCTGATTAGAGCTACTCAGGCTCAGGCTTATCTGGAACAAAGAGACTTTTGTATACCGGATGATGTAAAAAAAATTATTTTACCGGTTTTAAGCCATAGGTTGGTTTTAAAACCGGAATATAGTATGAAGAACATTAGCAGTGCAGCAATTTTGAAGGAAAATTATCTTAAGGTTAAAGTCCCGATATTTCAAGATAAGAGAGGATAGAAATGAGAAGAAATAGAATTATTCTGTATGTTTTGTTCGTCTTATCATTAATTGGCATTACTATTTTTGGTAATAGTACTTCATACACATTTTTCTATGCATGTATTGGAATTCCTGTTATCTGCCTGCTATATCTTTTATATGTTTTTATTAGATTTAGAATATATCAACAGATTGAAAGCAGATGGGTTGTAAAGGGAGAAGCGACACCATACCATTTTGTCCTTACGAATGAAGACTTCATTACTTTCCATAGTGTCGGGGTTCATTTTTATGATGATAACAGCAAAGTTGATATTCTAGCAAAGGACGTTGAAAAAAGATTTCTCCCCAAGGAGTCATTAAGAATCGATACTGTTCTAACATGTAAATACAGGGGTGAATATCAAGTAGGGGTCAAACAGGTAACGATAAAGGATTTCCTAAATTTATTTTCCATTACATATCATGTTCCTTTTGAAATTAAAGCAGTGGTTTTTCCACGAATTGTACCCTTATATAAATTGAATAACTTATCTCAGATAGAGAGTATAATACAGGATGATTATGCACATATAAAAGAGGAACCGGGTGTAAATGTACATAAGTATCAAAGTGGTGAATCGGTAAAAAGCATTCATTGGAAATTGAGTGCAAAGCAACAGATGTTATTAACCAGGGAATATGTTGGAAAACAAAATATACAGATTGCTCTAACTGTTGATTTATCCAGTACTGGACTTGAAAATGAAAAACAAATAATTGTGGAAGATCAGATTATCGAATGTAGTATTGCCCTAATCAATTATTTTTGTAATAAGAACATTCCGCTATTGGTAAAATGGGCTGATTCTAAGATAAAAGAGAATTATTTATTTGGTGGCGCGTATTTTCAGAGCTTCTACGAATTATTTGCAAGAGTTTCTTTTCAATCTAAATTATCATTTATTAATTTAGTTGAGAATAGCAGTCAAATTTCCGATTATAAAAATGATATTTGGATTACGCATGAACTGAATGAAGAAATTTATCAGATAGCATTAAGAAAGATTGCATATATTAATCAATTATTTTTGATTGTTATGTCTGATGAAGAGTTAGGTAGGTATCAAAAATTATCTAATTCAAAGATAAAGATTATTATTGTTCGTAGCAATGAAAAAATAGAAGAGGTAATCTGATGAATGATAAATGGAGAAAAAAAGATTATTATCCATCCCTGCTATTCTTTTTACTCAGTATGTCAGCATTATGCTTTTATGTATATAAATGTGATCTCAAAATAGTATCACCAGTTCTTTGTTGCATGGTGTTGCCTGTTTGCCTTCTTTATCACCTTGCAAAAAACAGTAAAAAGCAATGGCTTCTTATCACGATTTTAATCTCAATTATTTTGCTAATCATGGAAATAGGAAAGGGAGACAAACAGTCTTCTTTCGATAACTACTATAATTATTTCATGAAGTTCACAAAAATGCAATCTGAGGATAATACATTTTCTTATGGTGAAGTAGCAGTCACATTTTTAATTCTTTTTATAATTTTCATACTCGTTAGTGATGTACTTATGCTATCATTTCGAATTCGTCTGACAGTGTTGGCAATGCTGTTGTTAATGATTTCCTACTCAGTCATTTTTCATGATTTCCTAAATAAGAGTACATTAGCATTTAGCTTTACCTATTGTCTGATGATCATACTTGAAGGCATACAGATACTCGAGGATAAAGAAGAAGGGCGGGAAGGTATTAATAGAAAAAGAACACAGGCTGTATTCTTTTTTGTCCCTTTTATCTTAACGTTTACACTCATAATTCTATGTTTACCAAAATATGACAAACCATACCAATGGACCTTTGCCAAAAGTGCAATAAACTTCTGTGTTCAGGAAACCAGAAACGTATATCAAAGGGTAACCGCTATTGTAGATTCGTTATCGGATGGAACCGATATTCAAAAAAGTGGTTATTCAGAAAAAGGATTTTTAGGTACCGGATTTTTACAGAATAAAGAAGTCGTTATGCAACTTGAAAGGAAAAAGGGAGATATGAAATCCCTATATCTTTCTGGCAAATATTTTAGCGATTTTAAGGATATGGAGTGGACGGCAAAAAAAGAGACAAAGGACCTAAGAGCCTTGTCCATCATACCAAACAATGAAGAGGAAGAGTTTAATTATGCACTTGGTCGTTATGGAATCGAAAACCGCTCTTTTTACTTTTATTATGGTAAATGTCAGGTTACATTTAAAAAAATATATACAAAGACAATTTTTCATCCAATAATGACCACAAGAATCTCAAACGAGGCAGATAAGACGTTTCGATATAAGGGAAGATATAATCAGCTATTATATAGAAGAAATCATGGGTATGGGACAAAATATATTTTTGATTGTAAAGAAGTGGATCTTACAGATGATGCTGTAATACAGATGATAAGAGAAGAATGTAATTATCAATATACAAATAAAACAAGATTTGAAAAAACTCTGCGCAATAGAGCAGATATTATCAGAAGTGTATACGGTACAAAGCCCGATTTTTCGCCTGAAGTTAAGGATTATATTGAACAGGTGATTTCACCTTATGATAATGATTATGATAAATTAAAGGCAATAGAAGAAATGCTATCAACTTATCATTATACGACAAATCCAGTTGAGTTGGACCGTGAGCATTTTATGGATGATTTTCTCCTTGATAAAAAAGAAGGATATTGTACTTACTTTGCAACAGCCTTTACCTTAATTTCCAGATATTTAGGATTACCTGCAAGATATGTACAAGGATATGTTGTTACATTTGATGGAAAGACAGCTGATGTTTTAAAGGAAAATGCACATGCATGGCCGGAAGTTTATTTTGAAGGTGTTGGATGGGTACCTTTTGAACCAACACCTACTTTCTATAATGAACGTTATGTGTCACATAGTAAAGGTATACAAAAGGGAACAACAAATAATTATTATCAGTCTTACTATGGAAATAACCAGAATATTCAGGAACCTAATTTAGATAATATAGATGTTTCACAAAGCCAGAAGAAATTACCGGCAAAAAAGATTGGTTATGCAGCTTTATTACTTTTATTACTTATTGCATTTACTTATGTTTTAAGTGGCATTATTAGAAAAACAAGATACCGGAAAATGAATGACAACGAAAAAGTTATCTATATACTGCAGATGGTAATTATGTTTCTTTCCTTTATTGGATTGCAGACGATGGAAGGAGAAACATTGCAGGAGTTCTTTCATAGGAATACTGATAACAATTTAAACAATAAACTTAATCAGATTTTATGTATTTATCAGGAGGTCAGGTATAAACAAATACCTCCCACAGCAGAACAATTGGTTCTAATGAGGGAGGCTGGAAATGATATATACTTTATGATATTTAAAAAGATAAAGAAAAGAGCTATTATTTTAAGATTTACTGTATATGATTTTTCTTTTTCAAAGAAGCACCGACGAATCCTTTAAATAGGGGATGAGGGCGGTTTGGTCTTGATTTTAGTTCGGGATGTGCCTGTGTTGCAATAAAAAATGGATGATTTGGTAATTCACACATTTCAACAATTCTTCCATCAGGCGATGTCCCAGACAATTTCATGCCGTTTCTAGACAATACATCACGGTATTCGTTATTCACTTCATAACGGTGACGGTGGCGCTCATGAATTGTTTTTTCTTTATACAGTGAATAAGCAAGTGATGAGGTTTCTAATACACAGGGATAAGAGCCAAGACGTAACGTCCCACCAATATCCTCTATACCGCTTTGATCTGGCATTAATGCAATGACGGGGTGCGTGGTGTCTGGATTTAATTCCATACTATGTGCATCACGGTATCCAACTATGTTTCTTGCATATTCAACTATTGCAAGCTGCATGCCAAGGCAAAGACCTAAAAAAGGAATTTGATTTTCACGTGCATACTGGATGGCAGTAATCATCCCTTCAATTCCACGTTTTCCAAATCCGCCGGGAACGATTATTCCATTGACATCGACTAGTAGTTCGGCTACATTTTTTTGAGTTACTGTTTCGGAATCAATCCATTTAATGTTTACTGTTGCATGGTGTGAAATCCCTCCATGCTTTAAAGCTTCCACAACACTAATATATGCATCATGTAACTGTGTATATTTGCCGACAAGAGCGATGGATACTTCATCTGTTGGTGTGCGTAATGCCGCTACCATTTCCTCCCAGTCTTTCAGGTCCGGCTTTTTGTCATTGATATGCAGACATTCACAGACAACACCGGCTAAGTTTTCTTTTTCCATGGCAAGAGGAGCTTCATATAAATATTCTACATCTAAATTCTGCAGAACATGATTGCTTGGTACATTACAAAATAAAGCAATTTTATCCTTAATACCTTCTGTAAGTTCATGTTCACTTCTACATACGATAATATCTGGCCAGATACCCATACCTTGCAACTGTTTTACACTTGCCTGTGTCGGTTTTGTCTTCATTTCCTGGGACGCAGTTAAATAAGGTATTAAGGTGACATGAACCAAGATGGCATTTTCATGACCTACTTCATGCTGAAACTGTCTGATAGCCTCTAAAAAAGGCTGACTTTCTATATCACCTACTGTACCGCCTACTTCTATGATTGCAATTCTCATATTAGTGTCAGAGTCATTACTATAAAAACGGCCTTTAATTTCATTTGTTATATGGGGAATTACCTGAACCGTACCTCCGCCATAATCTCCCCTGCGTTCTTTTTGGAGTACGGACCAGTAAACTTTTCCGGTTGTTACATTAGAATTTTTAT
>CAZQTM010000017.1:13027-19349 GCA_964595855.1 uncultured Lachnospiraceae bacterium
CCGCCGGTTACGAATACATATTTAACAGCCATATTAATTTCCTTTCCGCCTTAAGCAAATAAAAAAAGAGAGAGTCTGGACATAAGCGTCCAAACCCCCTTGTTTCAACTGAGATATTATACATCGGAATTTTTACAAAATCTAGAGTTTTTTCATAGAAATTTTATTGATTTTAATTTTGGGCATAACTATAATGAATAATATATTTAATCAAATAAAGATTTGAGGATAAAAATGGATAATAATACGAATTTTGAAGGTGGACCAAGTAATAACCAGAAGGGAAATCAGAATTCTGGTGGATCAAACGGTTCAGGTGGTAAAGGTGGACCGGGTGGTAACGACCGTCAGCCACGTAAACAGAATCTTCTGTTTCTTTTAGTTGCATCACTGATCACTTTGTTGTGCATGAGCTATTTTATGAAAGCTTTTAACAGTGCCACAACAAAACAAATTCCCTATAATGAATTTGTTACAATGCTTAACAATGGGGAAGTAGGTAGCGTTTATATAAAATCTGACAGAATTGAAATTACACCTAAAGTAAAAGAGAGTGATAAGAACCAGACCAATATTTTTTCCGGACAGCAGCCACTTGTTACTTATTTTACAGGTAGAGCTGAGAGTGATGATGCATTATCTGAGAGGTTACTAAAAGCAGGCAATGTTGAAATTAATCCTGAAATTCCGGACGGCTCAGGTATGATTTTATCTATTATATTGACTTATATTTTACCAATAGTACTGCTCTGGTTTTTACTAAGCTTTGCGTATAAGAAAATGTCTAAAGGTGGCGGTATGATGGGCGTTGGTAAGAGCAATGCCAAAGTATATGTCCAGAAAGAGACAGGCATTACCTTTAAAGATGTTGCAGGTGAAGATGAAGCCAAAGAATCCTTACAGGAAGTTGTCGATTTTTTACACAATCCTGGAAAATATGTAAAGATTGGAGCCAAGTTACCCAAAGGTGCTCTTTTAGTTGGACCGCCCGGTACCGGTAAGACGTTACTTGCAAAAGCTGTTGCAGGGGAGGCTCATGTACCATTTTTCTCATTGACCGGTTCTGATTTTATTGAACTTTATGTTGGAGTAGGTGCATCTCGTGTACGTGATTTATTTAAGGAAGCAAATAAGAATGCTCCCTGTATTATTTTTATCGATGAGATAGATGCCATTGGTCGAAGCAGGGATTCCAAATATGGTGGAGGAAATGAAGAAAGAGAACAGACTCTGAATCAGCTGTTATCCGAAATGGATGGTTTTGATACTTCAAAGGGTATCTTGATTTTGGGCGCTACGAACAGACCAGAAATTCTTGACAAGGCATTATTAAGACCGGGGCGTTTTGATAGAAGAATTATCGTTGATAAGCCGGATTTAAAGGGTCGTGTAAACATTTTAAAAGTACATGCTAAAGATGTGAAAATGGATGAGACAGTAGATTTTGATGCGATTGCACTTGCAACAAGTGGTGCCGTGGGATCCGATCTTGCCAACATGATAAATGAAGCAGCCATTAATGCAGTAAAAGAAGGCAGAGAATGTGTAACCCAGAAAGATCTGTTTGATGCTGTGGAACAGGTCTTAGTTGGAAAAGAGAAAAAAGACAGAATCATGAGCAAGGAAGAAAGAAAGATAGTATCTTATCATGAGGTTGGTCATGCACTAATCAGTGCTTTACAGAAAAACGCAGAGCCAGTTCAAAAAATTACTATTGTTCCAAGAACAATGGGAGCACTTGGTTATGTAATGCATGTTCCAGAGGAAGAAAAATTCCTGAATACGGAAGCAGAATTACGAGATATGCTTGTTAGTATGCTTGGCGGACGTGCAGCAGAGGAAATTGTTTTTGATACGGTTACAACAGGTGCATCCAATGATATTGAGAAGGCTACAGATATTGCAAAATCAATGGTTACACAATACGGTATGAGTAAAAAGTTTGGTCTGATAGGACTTGCAACGGTAGAAAGCAAGTATTTAAGCGGACAGGCAACACTGAATTGTTCGGATGTGACGGTAGCAGCAGTAGATGAAGAAGTTATGAAAATGCTGGCAGAAAGTTATGAAAAGGCCAAAATACTATTAAAAGAAAACAGAGAGGTAATGAATAAACTTGCTGAATTTCTGATTGAGAAAGAAACCATAACAGGAAAAGAGTTTATGAAAATATTTAGAGAATTAAAGGGTTTACCTGAGCCAAACGAAAAGAAAGATCAAGAACTGAAAGTGGAACCGAGTAATCCGGAAATAAGCGAAAGTACAGAGAATATTAGTATGACGAAGGAAATATCGGAACAAACACAACCCAAGGAACAGGAAGATCACGATAATAATTCCGAAGGATAAACAATTATAGCTGTGGCGATACATGTAAGTAACGCCACAGTTTTTTTGTTTATTTTCAGTTGAAAATGATAATTTAGTTATATATAGTAAGTATTATAACAATAAAGGATTTGATATGGAAAAACATTTTGATATATCCGAAGAATTAAAAAAGCTGCCTGCAAAGCCAGGTGTATATCTGATGCATGATAAAAACGATACAATTATATATGTTGGGAAGGCAATCAGTTTAAAAAACAGAGTGCGTTCTTATTTTCGTGCAAATATTGGC
Source organism: uncultured Lachnospiraceae bacterium (assembly GCA_964595855.1). GTDB lineage: Bacteria > Bacillota > Clostridia > Lachnospirales > Lachnospiraceae > RGIG8767. The sequence continues at coordinate 15,648 of CAZQTM010000017.1, forward strand.
AGAGGTCCATGGATAGACAAAATGGTCAGCCTGATTGCTCGATTTGAATATATTGTTACAGACTCAGAATTAGAAGCCCTGGTTTTGGAAAACAACCTAATAAAAGAATATCGACCTAAATATAATACCATGCTAATGGATGACAAAACATACCCATATATTAAGGTGACAATGGGTGAGGACTTCCCGAGAATTCTCTTCTCCAGAGAAATGAAGAAGGACAAGTCAAAATATTTTGGACCGTATACAAGTGCCGGAGCCGTAAAAGATGCAATAGAATTAATTAATAAGCTTTATCAGCTGCGTACCTGTAACCGCGTATTGCCTAGAGAATTTGGACAAAACAGACCTTGTCTGAATTATCATATTCACCAGTGTCTGGCTCCTTGCCAGGGTAATATATCGAAAGATGAATATCAGCAACATGTCAGTGAAGCATTGGATTTTTTGAATGGTAATTATAATAAAATTCTGAATGATTTACTAACAAAGATGAAAACTGCGTCAGAGGATATGAACTTTGAAGAAGCAATACGCTATCGTGATCTTTATGCAAGTGTCACGCAGATTTCACAGAAACAGAAGATTACCGATAGTGAAGGGGAAGACAGAGATATTCTTGCACTTGCAGTGCAGGAAAAGGATGCCGTTGTACAGGTGTTTTTTGTACGTGGAGGCAGATTGATTGGAAGAGAACATTTCTATATGAGAACAGCAACGGAAAGTACAAAGGGAGAGATTTTACAAAGTTTTGTAAAACAATTTTATGCAGGGACTCCATTTGTCCCAAAAGAAATTATGTTGCAAGAGGTTATAGAAGATAATGAAATCATAGAAAAATGGCTTAGTAATAAGCGTGGCGGGAAAGTATATTTGAGGGTACCCAAAAAGGGAACTAAGGAAAAGTTAGTCGAACTTGCAGCTAAAAATGCCTTGCTTGTTTTACAGCAAGATAAAGAAAGGATAAAAAGAGAAGAGGGAAGAACAATTGGAGCAGTAAAAGAAATTGCAACGTTACTGGGACTTGAGAAAGTTAATCGTATGGAGGCGTTTGATATTTCCAATATAAGTGGCTTTGAAAATGTAGGCTCTATGGTGGTATATGAAAAAGGTAAGCCTAAGAAAAGTGATTATCGTAAATTCAAAATTAAAACAGTAAGCGGTCCGGATGATTATGCCTGCATGAAAGAAGTTTTAAGCAGACGTTTCCTTCATGGAATGGAAGAATCAAGGCAATTAAAAGAAAAAGATATTGATGAAGAATATGGAAGCTTTACAAAATTCCCTGATTTGCTTTTGATGGATGGTGGAAAAGGGCAGGTTAATATAGCTAGAAGTGTTCTTGATGAACTGCATTTGTCAATTCCTGTCTGTGGTATGGTAAAAGATGATAATCATAGAACGCGGGGGCTTTATTATGATAATAAAGAAATTAAAATTGATCGGACAAGCGAAGGTTTTAAACTCATTACCCGTATTCAGGATGAGGCTCACAGGTTTGCAATTGAATATCATCGTTCCTTAAGAAGCAAAGAACAGGTTCATTCTGTGCTTGATAATATACCGGGCATAGGACCGAGTAGAAGAAAAGCGATGATGAAACATTTTGGTAATATGGAAGAAATAAAAAATGCGGATGTGGAAACATTAATGAATGTACCCGGAATACCGCGTAATATTGCTGAAGAAATATATTCTTTTTTTCATAGTTCTGTGGTAGAATGAGCCTAGATGCGAGGTTTTGCGAACAAAAGAAAGATATAAATATAACAAAGGATTGGAGAGTAAAGATGGCAAGTGTAAGTCTTACGAAAATTATCGAGAAAATGAAACTTGAAAATCTGACACCCGAGATTGAGGTTAAGGGAATCAAGATTAACCAGCCGGATATTAATAGACCTGCTTTGCAGATGGCTGGATATTTTGAACATTATGAGGCTACAAGATTACAGATTATAGGATTTGTTGAATACACATATATGGAAGGCCTTTCTAAAAAAAGAAAGGAAGAAATTTATGAGAAACTTCTATCTTATCCAATTCCAGGGATTATTTTCTGCCGTGAACTTCACCCAGATGAACTTTTCTTAAAAAAAGCAATTGAAAAAAAGGTTCCCCTTCTTATGACGAAAAAAGCTACTTCCGCTTTTACAGCTGAGATTATAAGATGGTTAAATGTAAAGCTTGCTCCATGTATTTCAGTTCATGGAGTTCTTGTTGATGTATTTGGCGAGGGGGTTTTAATTACCGGTGAAAGTGGCATTGGTAAATCTGAGGCAGCACTTGAGTTAATTAAGCGTGGACATCGTCTTGTTACAGATGATGTTGTCGAAATCAGAAAAGTTAGCGATGAGACATTAATAGGATCAGCTCCGGATATAACGAAGCACTTTATTGAACTTCGCGGTATCGGTATTGTGGATGTTAAGACACTATTTGGTGTATCCAGCGTCAAAGATACTCAGAATATCGATCTGGTTATTAAATTGGAAGACTGGGATAAAGATAAAGAATATGACAGACTTGGTCTGGAAGAAGAATATACAGAATACCTTGGAAACAAGATTGTATGTCATAATATACCGATTAGACCGGGTCGTAATCTCGCAATTATTTGTGAGTCAGCAGCTATAAACCATCGTCAGAAAAAAATGGGTTACAATGCAGCACAGGCCCTATACGAACGTGTGCAGAATTCTCTTTCAAGAAAAAGAGATGATGATGAGGAAGATGAATAATAAGATATTACTGGGGGACACAGATAATGAAGAAATATTGTTTTGGTGTTGATGTTGGAGGAACTACTGTAAAACTTGGATATTTTGATTTGGATGGAAATGTTCTGGAAAAATGGGAGATACCAACAAGAAAAGAAAATGGCGGAGCCAATATTATTCCGGATATTGCAGGAAGCATTCTTGTAAAGATGAAACAGAATAATATAGATAAACAAGAAGTAGCTGGTGTTGGGTTAGGAGTACCGGGACCTGTTACAGAGGATGGTACAGTTTTGGTAGCAGTTAATCTTGGATGGGGAAAATTTAATCCAAATAATCAATTAGCCGATATACTGGGTCTTCCCGTTAGAACAGGAAATGACGCTAATGTTGCTGCTCTTGGTGAAATGTGGAAGGGCGGTGGCCAGGGACATAAAAATATGGTTGCAGTAACATTAGGTACTGGTGTAGGCGGAGGTATCATTATTGATGGTCATGTAATCTGTGGTTCCAATGGTGCAGGTGGAGAGATTGGCCATATTCATTTAGAAGATGAGGAAACACAGCAGTGTGGATGTAAAGGTTATGGTTGTCTTGAACAATATGCATCGGCTACCGGTATTGTGAGACTTGCAAATAAAAAACTTGCAGACAGCAGTAAGGACAGTGTTCTTAGAAAAGAAGAAATAACAGCAAAAAGTGTTTGGGATGCAGTAAAGGCAAAGGATGAACTTGCCATGGAAGTAGCTGAAATCTATGGAAAGTATTTGGGTAAGGGACTGGCAGCGGTTGCAAATGTTGTAAATCCTGAAATTTTCGTAATTGGTGGAGGCGTTTCAAAGGCTGGCAAGGTAGTTATTGATTATATGAAACCATATTTTGAAAAATATGCTTTTCCAGGTGCTAAAAATGCTAAATTTTCGCTTGCTACGCTTGGAAATGATGCAGGTATTTATGGGTCTGCCAAACTAGTTCTGGAATAAAA
>CAZQTM010000018.1:0-7105 GCA_964595855.1 uncultured Lachnospiraceae bacterium
GTATTGACTTAGGAACAACAAACAGCTGTGTAGCTGTTATGGAAGGTGGAAAACCAACAGTTATCGCAAACACAGAGGGCGCAAGAACAACACCCAGTGTGGTAGCGTTTACAAAAACAGGTGAAAGATTAATTGGTGAACCAGCAAAACGTCAGGCAGTTACGAATGCAGAAAAAACAATCTCTTCAATCAAAAGAGATATGGGTACTGACAAAGGAAGAACAATTGACGGTAAAAAACATTCTCCACAGCAGATTTCTGCAATGATTCTTCAAAAGCTGAAAGCAGATGCAGAAAGTTATTTAGGAGAGAAAGTTACAGAAGCAGTTATTACAGTTCCTGCATATTTTAACGATGCACAGCGTCAGGCAACAAAGGATGCCGGTAAAATTGCAGGCCTTGATGTTAAACGTATTATCAATGAGCCTACAGCAGCAGCTCTTGCATACGGACTTGATAATGAGCATGAACAGAAAATTATGGTTTATGACTTAGGTGGTGGTACATTTGATGTATCCATTATCGAAATCGGTGATGGTGTTATTGAAGTTCTTTCAACAAATGGCGATACTCAACTTGGTGGTGATGACTTTGATCAGAAGATTACAGATTATATGTTACAGGATTTCAAATCCAAAGAAGGAGTAGACTTATCTAATGATAAAATGGCTCTTCAGAGACTGAAAGAAGCAGCAGAAAAAGCAAAGAAAGAATTATCATCTGCTTCCACAACAAATATTAATCTTCCTTTCATTACAGCAACAGCAGAAGGACCAAAACATTTTGACATGAACCTGACAAGAGCTAAATTTGATGAATTGACAAATGATTTAGTTGAAAAGACAGCAGTTCCTGTTCAGAACGCATTGAAAGATGCAGGTATTACAGCATCTGAACTTGGAAAGGTATTATTAGTTGGTGGTTCAACCAGAATTCCGGCTGTTCAGGAAAAAGTAAAACAGATTACAGGTCATGAACCAAGTAAAACATTAAATCCTGATGAGTGCGTTGCAATTGGTGCTTCTATTCAGGGCGGTAAACTTGCAGGAGATGCAGGTGCAGGTGAAATATTATTGCTTGATGTAACTCCACTTTCTCTTTCCATTGAAACCATGGGTGGTGTAGCAACAAGATTAATTGAAAGAAATACAACAATCCCTACAAAGAAGAGTCAGATATTCTCAACAGCAGCAGATAATCAGACAGCAGTTGATATCAATGTAGTACAGGGTGAAAGACAGTTTGCCAAAGATAATAAATCACTTGGTCAGTTCCGTCTTGACGGTATACCTCCAGCAATGCGTGGTGTTCCACAGATTGAAGTAACATTTGATATCGATGCAAATGGTATTGTTAATGTCTCAGCAAAAGATCTTGGTACAGGAAAAGAACAGCATATTACCATTACCGCAGGTTCTTCTATGTCAGATTCCGATATTGATAAAGCAGTAAAAGAAGCGGCAGAATATGAAGCTCAGGATAAAGCCAGAAAAGAAGCAATTGATGCAAGAAATGAAGCAGATTCATTTGTATTCCAGACAGAAAAAGCTTTGAAAGAAGCTGGTGATAAGATTGATGCATCACAGAAGGAAAGTGTTGAGGCTGATCTTAAATCATTAAAAGATATCCTTGAAAAGACAAAGGATACGGAAATGACTCCTGATCAGGTTTCCGAAATGAAAGCAGCACAGGAAAAATTAATGACAGGTGCACAGAACCTATTTGCTAAGATGTATGAACAGGCACAAGGTGCTCAAGGAAGTGCTGACGGTGCAGGCCCGGATATGGGCAATATGGGTGGTGCTACTTCCCAGTCAAATGCTACTGGTAATGAAGGCAATAATGATGATATTATAGACGGTGATTATAGAGAAGTATAAAAATGGTATGGGGACATTCCGTCCAATAAGACGAATCGCGCAGCGAGGAGTCGTTCGGAGTCCCCTAATACCATGTTATGACTTGGATGGAGGAATTGTATGGCAGAGCAAAAGAGAGACTATTATGAGGTCCTGGGTGTTGAAAAAAACGCTGATGAGGCTGCTATTAAAAAGGCATATAGAGTCTTGGCTAAAAAATATCATCCGGATATGAATCCAGGTGATAAAGAAGCGGAAAAGAAATTTAAAGAGGCTTCTGAAGCATATGCAGTATTAAGCGACCCTGAGAAGAGACGTCAGTACGACCAGTTCGGCCATGCGGCATTTGATGGAGGAGCAGGCGGCGGATTCGGCGGATTTGATTTTAATAGTGCTGATTTTAGTGATATATTTGGTGATATATTTGGCGACTTTTTTGGTGGCGGTAGAAGAGGAGCTGGACGTGAAACTAATGCCCCAATGAAAGGAAGCAATATTCGGACCAGCGTCCGAATCACCTTCGAAGAAGCAGTGTTTGGTACGGAAAAAGAGATAGAATTAACCGTTAAAGAAGAATGCAAAACATGTCATGGAAGCGGAGCAAAACCTGGTACAGCACCACAGACGTGCCCGAAATGTGGTGGTAAAGGTCAGGTAGTCTTTACACAGCAGTCTTTCTTTGGAACAGTCAGAAATGTACAGACATGTCCAGACTGTCAGGGAAAAGGAAAAGTAATCAGAGAAAAATGTATAGACTGTCATGGCAGTGGATATGTGCCAATGAAAAAACGATTTGCGGTGGAAATACCTGCCGGAATTGATAATGGACAATGCAAACGTCTGAGTGGCCAGGGTGAACCGGGTGTAAATGGTGGACCAAGAGGAGATGTTTTAGTAGAAGTAATCGTTGGACGTCATCCAATATTCCAGCGTCAGGAAACAAATATCTTTTCTACCGTACCGGCATCCTTTGCAGTTGCCGCTTTAGGTGGTGAAATTGTTATTGATACAGTAGATGGAAAAGTAATTTATGAAGTAAAACCTGGAACACAGACGGATACCAGAGTACGATTAAAGGGAAAGGGTGTTCCTTCTCTTAGAAACAAAGATATACGTGGAGATCATTATGTAACGTTGGTGGTTCAGGTTCCTGATAAGCTATCCCATGAAGCCAAGGAATTCTTAAGAAAATTTGACGAGGTTAGTGGTGATTCGCTAAATGCTGCAAAAAAGGTAACGGATAGTGATAATAATGATCCAGATCCAAAGAAAAGAAAAAAATTTTTCTAGAAATAATCAAATAATATTTAGCAGGCAAATCAATAAAGATTTGCCTGTTTTTAGGTGTTCACTAATATGACATTTTGTGCTAAACTAATTTTTAAGTGTAGTATGCTTAAAATCAAATAAAGAGGCGGTCTCTTGGATACAAAAGTTGTTAAGACAGAAAATAATGAAAATGATAAAGAAATATTCATTCAGGCAGGTGACATTATAAAAAGTGGTGGTCTTGTTGCATTCCCAACAGAGACAGTATATGGTCTTGGAGGAGATGCACTGAACCCTGATTCCTCCAGAAAAATATACGCAGCAAAAGGAAGACCCAGTGATAACCCACTGATTGTTCATATTGCAGACTGGAATGATATTTATAAAATAACAACAGATATACCGGATAGTGCCAGACTGTTGGCAGATAAATTCTGGCCGGGTCCTCTTACCATGATTCTAAGTAAGTCTGAAGTGGTGCCCAAAGAGACAACAGGTGGTCTTAATACGGTAGCAGTGCGTATGCCGATTCATTTGGTCGCAATGAATTTTATCAGGGCAGCAGGTGGATATATTGCTGCACCAAGTGCCAATACATCAGGAAAACCAAGTCCAACCAGCGCAAAGTATGTAATAGAAGACATGTTGGGTAAAATAGATATGATTATAGATGATGGAGATGTAGATATTGGACTGGAATCTACCATTGTTGATCTGACTGGTTCGGTTCCAATGATTCTTCGCCCTGGATATATTACGGAAGAAATGTTAAAAGAAGTACTGGGAGAAGTAGCGATAGATAAAACGATACTTTCTGGTGACTGTAAAGAAAGACCGAAAGCGCCTGGAATGAAATATAAACATTATGCACCCAAGGGTGATCTTACTATTGTGACCGGCACTGAGAAAAATGTGATAATTAAAATTAATGATTTAGTTTCTTTAGGTCAACAAAAAGGTGAAAAGATCGGAATTATTGGGACGGATGAGACAATCATGAAATATCGGGGTGACAGCATTAAGAGCGTGGGCAGTCGTATGGATGAAGAATCAATTGCTCACAGACTATACGCTGTACTTAGGGAATTTGATGATGAAGAGGTTACACTCATATATTCGGAATCATTTGATGCTGGTGGCATGGGACAAGCTATTATGAATAGATTATTAAAGGCAGCAGGACATCAGGTATTAGATGTATCATAATGACTTATAGGAGGAAAAAAATGATAGCAATAAGTAGTGATCATGGTGGGTATGATTTGAAAATGTCAGTCATTAAACACCTGGAAGAAAAGGGGATTGCATATAAGGATTATGGATGTTATACAAAAGATTCCTGTGATTATCCGGTATTTGGAAAATCTGCAGCAAAGGCTGTGGCAAACGGTGAATGTGAAAAGGGAATTATTATTTGTACAACAGGTATTGGAATCTCAATAACTGCCAATAAATTAAAAGGTATTCGTTGCGCACTTTGCTCAGAACCATTATCTGCAAAGATGTCAAGACTTCATAATAATGCAAATATGCTGGCAATGGGAGCAGGACTTATTGGCAGCAATATGGCAAACGAAATTGTAAATGTATTTTTAGAAACAGAATTTTCCGGTGAAGCAAGACACCAAAGAAGAATTGACGAGATTGAATAGGTAAGCAATATAATAAAACATAAATATTTAGGATGCTTTCCTAAAGAGAAAGGGGCTTGAAATGGCAAAAGTAGTAATTATGGATCATCCATTAATCCAGCATAAGATTGGGTATATCAGGAGAGAGGATACAGGAACAAAAGATTTCAGACAGACAATAAAAGAAATTGCAACACTGATCTGTTATGAGGCAACCAGGGATTTGCAGTTATCTGATGTTAAAATTACGACACCAATCTGCGAGACTACGGTAAAAGAATTAAAAGGAAAGAAAATGGCAATTGTTCCAATTTTACGTGCCGGGCTTGGTATGGTAGACGGTATGCTGACACTGATACCAGCTGCAAAGGTTGGACACATTGGTCTATATAGAGATCCCGACACATTAGAACCTGTTGAATACTACTGCAAACTTCCGGCTGATTGTGCTGAGAGAGAAGTGTTTGTTGTAGATCCTATGCTAGCAACAGGTGGTTCATCTGTAGCAGCAATTAAGATGTTAAAGGATAAAGGATGTAAGAAGATTCACTTTATGTGTATCATAGCAGCACCAGAGGGAATAGAGAAGATGAAACAATGTCATCCGGATGTTGATATGTATGTTGGTTCTTTAGATGAAAGGCTGAATGACCACGGTTATATTGTTCCAGGTTTAGGGGATGCCGGTGACAGAATATTTGGAACCAAATAAGTGATTCACTAATATGGGGGATAATTTGTGAAAAGACAGGATTACATTAAATGGGATGAATACTTTATGGGTATTTCAAAACTGGCAGGAATGCGTTCGAAAGATCCGCATACGCAGGTTGGCGCATGCATAGTCAGTGAGGACAACAAGATATTATCCATGGGTTACAATGGCTTTCCACTCGGTTGCTCGGATGATGAATTCCCATGGGACAGAGAGGGGGATATGCTTCACTCAAAATATGCCTATGTAACTCATAGTGAACTGAATGCAATCCTAAATTTCAGGGGAGGCAGTTTATCTGGGGCGAAACTATATGTTTCCTTGTTTCCCTGTAATGAATGTGCAAAGGCAATTATTCAGAGCGGTATTAAGACAATCATATTTGATAGTGATAAGTATTGTGGTACCCCTTCTAATACTGCTTCCAAAAGAATGTTTGATGCTGCGGGTGTAAAATATCGCCAGTATGAGCACAGTGGTCGTAAGATAACGATTGAACTATAAAGATAGTTTAGGGAGAGGTTTATGAGAGTGAAAGGGAGGTTTCGTGTAGTAGCTGCTATTTTAATAGTGGCCATGTATATTTCCTGTTTACCGGTTACAGATGCCTATGCATTAACAACACAGGAAAAGCTGAATCAGGCACAACAAAGTCATCAAGAAACAACATCGAAACTGAATGAAACAAAAGATAATCTGAATTCCTTAAATGAAGTAAAAAGTTCATTACAGGGAAAACTGGAAGATTTAAATACAGAGCTTACGAATGTAAGTAATAATCTGGAAGACCTGGAAGAAAAAATATCTGACAAGGAAAATGAAATAGAGCAAACACAAAAAGATCTTGATAAAGCAAAAGAGACAGAAAAGTGGCAGTATGAATGTATGAAGAAACGTATCCAGTTTATGTATGAAAAGAAGGATTACGTTTATACCGAAATGCTCTTTGCATCTGGAAGTTTCAGTGATTTTATCAATAAAAATAATTATATTGAACAGCTTTCTGAATATGATAGAAAAATGCTGACTGAGTACCAAGAGACACGTAAAAGTATTGAGGAGAAGGAAGCTGAACTGGAAGAGGAAAAAAAGCAGCTGGATGCATACAAAGAAGAAGTTGTTGCCCAACAGAAAAAGGTAACTGGTTATGTTAACCAGACATCTTCCAGCATCAAAGACTATTCCGGTCAGATAGATGAGGCAGAAACACAGGCACTGGCATATGAGGCAAAAGCAAAAGAAGAGGAAGCTAATATCGCTGCTTTAAAGAAAAAGCTGGCAGAAGAAATTGCCCTTTCAAAATTAGCAGCACAATCAAGTTGGAGAGATATCTCGGAAGTATCCTTTGAAGAAGGAGACCGTTATCTGCTTGCAAATCTGATCTATTGTGAGGCAGGTGGAGAACCATATGCAGGACAGATTGCAGTGGGAGCCGTTGTTGTGAACCGTGTACTGAGTTCTGTTTATCCCAATACGGTTGTTGGGGTTATCTATCAGAATAAACAATTTTCACCTGTTGCAAGTGGCAGACTGGCATTGGCTTTAGCGGAAGGTAAAGCAACAGCAGCTTGCTATAAGGCAGCTGATGAGGCGATGTCCGGTCAGACCAATGTTGGAACCTGTGTTTATTT
>CAZQTM010000018.1:7205-18604 GCA_964595855.1 uncultured Lachnospiraceae bacterium
AGGCAGCTGATGAGGCGATGTCCGGTCAGACCAATGTTGGAACCTGTGTTTATTTTAGGACACCAATTGATGGATTAAGTGGTATGCAGATTGGCGGTCATATATTCTATTAAATAAAAAGGAAAACCTTAAAAAGGTTTTCCTTTAATATGCTATTTGATATAGGAATCAAGCACATCTGCATACTCTGAAAACTCATTATTCTGAATTTTCTTGATAAGACTGCCCAAACGTTTGATGGCTGTAAAAAACTGTGAATCAGTGATGAGTCTTAACTCCCTAGCTTCACAGAGTTCATCAATATCTAGGACATTGATTGATCCATTTGGTAATAACACAACATCCGCAAGCAAATCGGTGACAATAAGGCTGCCATTTTGTGTGTCCTGTGTAAAGCTCACAATATCGCAGTACCAGTATACAAAGGAACCGTCATTACGGTAGAATTTACTAACTTTTAAACCTAAATCAAAGAAATAACAGGAGAAACCATGATGAAAGTCGTTTCTTGGTTTTAGTGTCTTCCACTGTGTAACCAGTATATGCTCATCATAGTGAAGAACAACGTCATCTTTCAACAAAATACATTCATTTGGAATTAATCTTTTGCGATAGAGTATGGGCTTTTCCATAAACACCTCCTATTTAAAAAATAGTACACGCAATAACAAGATTAGTCAATGTCAAAATACCTATATTTCCGAGTGTTGTTTGGGTTAAATGACTTTACAGAAGTTGTAAAATTATGTATAATATTTTCAATTAATAGGAAGGGAAGTAGCATGTGAAATACAATAAGAGTGTATATCAAATTCTTGCATTATTTACACAATTCACGATTAACATGCTGGTTCCTATTTTTTTATGTTCTTTTATTGGTTATTATGTAGATCAAAAGCTAAATACGAACATTTTTTTTATTATCCTTTTCTTTCTTGGTGCACTTGCAGGGTTTCGAAATGTCTATATTCTTGCAAAAAAAACATATACGAAAAGTGAAGAGGAGAATTTAAATGAAGACCGAAAAAAGTAACCCAAAATCTACACTAATAGAATTACTGTTAGGCATTCTCTTATTTGAAATTGTATGTGAGTTAATTGGAGTATTTTTTGTGAAAAATGCTGTAAAGTATAGCGCAGGTTTGGGGATTGGTGCAATTTTAGCATGTGCGTCGGCTATTCATATGTTTTGGTCCTTAAGGTGTAATTTTGCAATGAATGGTAATAATGAAAAGGGAGCGCAGTCTTATGCTATTAGGAACAATATGATACGATATATACTCATTTTTGCAGTTTTTTTAGTGGTGTGTATGACAGATTTTGTATACCCACTTGCAACTTTTTTGGGAATTATGGGTTTAAAAGTGGGTGCTTATTTACAGCCTTTGACATACAAATTTATACTTAAGATAAAAAGAGAAAAATAAAGAGGAGGTGAATATATGGAACAGGGAATATTGATTTCCGCTGGCAAAGACATCGATTTTATGGTACATGGTATTTTCCCTTATCAGTTTTTTGGTCACACAGTTTGGATTACAACAACACATGTCTGTACACTGATTGTAATGTTACTCTTATTGGGATTTGCAATTGCAGCGAATAGGGCTATGAAACATGCAAATGAGATACCAACCGGATTTCAAAACGTAGTAGAGCTTATTGTAGAAAAACTGGATGGTATGGTTGATTCTACAATGGGAAAGAATGGAGTGAATTTCCGTAATTATATTGGAACAATATTTATATTTATTTTAATCAGTAATTTTTCTGGGTTGTTAGGTTTACGCCCACCCACTGCTGATTATGGTACTACATTACCACTAGGACTCATGTCCTTTACCATTATTCATGTTGTAGAGCTTAAGTATCAGAAGGTCAGCGGAGTAATTAAGGGTCTATGTGATCCATGGGTTTTCTGGGCTCCAATTAATATTATCGGTAATGTAGCGGTTCCCATTTCGTTATCGCTACGTCTATTTGCCAATATATTATCAGGTACCGTAATGATGGCTTTAATCTATGGACTTTTATCAAAAATCGCATTTTTCTGGCCAGGTGCATTACACGTATATTTCGATTTATTTTCAGGAGCAATCCAAACGTATGTATTTTGTATGTTAACAATGACATATATATCCAATGCAATGACAACAGATTAACAAAACAAGGAAATTAGGAGGAAACAAGAAATGGAATTTAACAGAGAGTTTATTTTAGGATGTTCAGCTATTGGTGCAGGTTTAGCACTTATTGCCGGTATTGGACCTGGTGTAGGTCAGGGAATCGCAGCAGGTCATGCAGCAGCAGCAGTTGGACGCAACCCGGGAGCAAAATCAGACATTACCAGTACTATGTTATTGGGACAAGCAGTTGCAGAAACAACAGGTCTGTATGGTTTGCTTGTTGCTATGATTTTGATTTTTGTTAAGCCTTTGGCAAAATAATGCCTTCGATAAAATAATGGAAAGGAGGCAGAAAGTTGAATTTATTTGTTAGTAAAGGTTTTATGCTGGCATCTGCTAAAATGGAACCAAGATTATTTGACCTTGATTTTCAGCTGTTAAGTGATTCAATTTTGACATTACTTGCAGTATTAGCACTTTTCTTTTTGTTATCATACTTACTGTTCAATCCAGCCAGGGAGTTTTTGAAAAAAAGACAGGATAAAATCAAGGATGAACTTGAGGATGCTAAGACGAACCAGGATCAGGCACTTGCCTTGAAACAGGAATATGAATTGAAACTTCGTGAAATCAACAAAGAAGCCGAAGCAATTTTGAGTGATACAAGAAAAAAAGCAATGGATAATGAAGCTTCTATCGTTGCACAGGCAAAAGAAGAAGCAGCAAGAATCATAGCTAGGGCGAATACTGAAGCGGAATTAGAAAAGAAAAAAATAACGGATGATGTAAAGAAAGAAATGATTTGTGTTGCCTCTGTAATGGCACAGAAGGTAATCGGAACAGCTATGAATGAATCTATTCAGGACAATTTGGTAACTGACACATTGAAAGAAATAGGTGATGGCACATGGCTAAGCTAATTTCAAAAACATATGGTGATGCCTTATTGGAATTGGCTGTCGAGGAAGATAAAGTTGATATATTCTCACAGGAAATACAGGGAATACAATCTGTTTTAAGAGATAATCCTGATTTTGGCAAACTGCTCATAAATCCAAGAATTTCTTTGAATGATAAAATTACCGTAGTGAAGAATGTATTTAACGAAAGAATTAGTGATGAACTTGTAGGTTTTCTTTCGCTGATTGTAATGAAAGGCCGATATGCCAAGGCAGATGAAATACTTCAATATTTTTTGGACTGTGTGAAGGAATTAAAGGGAATTGGTGTTGTCTATGTTACGACACCACTACCATTAAGTGAGAAACAGAAAAAGAATGTAGAAGATAAATTACAGCAGACAACAAAATACAAAGACTTGGAGATGCATTACCTTTTTGATGATAAGCTCATTGGAGGTATGCAGATTCGAATCGGCGACCGTGTTGTTGACAGTAGTGTTCATACAAAGATTATGAAAATGCAGCAGGAATTAATGAAGATTCAATTATAGACTGTTGTGACTTAGAAAGGAAAAAGATCCATGAATTTAAGACCAGAAGAAATAAGTTCAGTCATAAAGGATCAGATTAAGCGGTACGCAAATGAACTTGAAGTTTCCGACGTAGGTACGGTTATTCAGGTAGCAGATGGTATTGCACGTGTACACGGGCTAGAAAATGCAATGCAGGGTGAACTATTGGAATTTCCGGGAGAAATATACGGAATGGTTCTTAACCTTGAAGAAGATAATGTAGGAGCTGTTTTACTTGGAAATAGCAAGAACATTAATGAAGGTGATCTGGTAAAGACAACAGGCCGTGTTGTAGAGGTACCTGTTGGAGATGCATTACTTGGACGTGTAGTAAATTCCCTTGGTCAGCCAATTGACGATAAGGGACCGATCCAGACTGATAAATATCGTCAGATTGAAAGAGTCGCATCTGGTGTTATTACAAGAAAATCTGTAGATACACCGTTGCAGACGGGTATTAAGGCAATTGACTCTATGGTTCCAATTGGAAGGGGTCAGAGAGAATTGATTATTGGTGATAGACAGACTGGTAAAACAGCAATCGCAATCGACACCATAATTAATCAAAAAGGTCAGAATGTAAAATGTATTTATGTTGCAATTGGTCAGAAAGCATCAACCGTTGCAAATATTGTAAAAACATTAGAGGAATACGGTGCTATGGCTTATACAACAGTCGTAGTATCAACAGCTAGTGAGCTTGCACCACTTCAGTATATTGCACCATATTCAGGTTGTGCAATTGGTGAAGAGTGGATGGAAAATGGAGAGGACGTACTTGTTGTTTATGATGACTTGAGTAAACATGCTACAGCATACCGTACACTTTCTTTGTTACTTAAGAGACCACCAGGACGTGAAGCATATCCAGGCGATGTTTTCTATTTGCACTCCAGATTATTGGAACGAGCAGTTCGTATGAGTGAAGAATATGGTGGTGGTTCATTGACAGCACTTCCAATTATTGAAACTCAGGCAGGTGATGTATCTGCTTATATACCGACCAATGTTATATCTATTACAGATGGACAGATTTATCTTGAAACAGAAATGTTCAATTCTGGTTTCAGACCAGCCGTTAATGCAGGACTTAGCGTTTCCAGAGTTGGCGGTGCTGCACAGATTAAAGCAATGAAGAAAATCGCAGCGCCTATTCGTGTAGAGCTTGCACAGTATAGAGAACTGGCCGCATTTGCACAATTTGGTTCAGAATTAGATCAAGATACCAAAGAGAAACTGGCACAAGGTGAGAGAATTAAGGAAGTATTAAAACAGCCACAATACAGACCAATGTCGGTTGAATATCAGGTAATTATCATCTATGCAGCGACCAATAAATATTTACTTTCAGTACCTGTTAACAAAATTACTGCTTTTGAAAAAGAATTGTTTGAATTCCTGGACACAAGATATCCGGAGATTCCAAAATTAATTGCACAGGAAAAGCAAATTAGTGATAAAACAGATGATATGCTAAAAAAAGCAATTGAAGAATTTAAGACAAAGTTTGACAGTTAAAATGAACACTTGTGTTCGGATGGGAATAGGTGATACGTTATGGCCTCGATGAGAGATATCAAAAGGCGTAAAGGCAGTATTCAAAGTACACAACAGATCACAAAAGCCATGAAACTAGTTTCAACCGTTAAACTACAGCGCTCAAAACAGCATGCAATGAATTCCAAAGATTATTTCAGCTATATGTATCGTACCGTCCAGTCCATGCTTGCAAAGGCGGGGAATATAGATCATCCATATGTACAACCTGCAAAGTCCTCCAAGAAGGCAGTCATTATGATTACCGGTAACCGAGGCTTGGCAGGTGGATATAATTCCAATGTTGTGAAATTAATTACAAAGGGTGACTTTAATAAAGAGGACCTAATCATATATACGGTTGGTAAGAAGGGAAGAGAAGCTATGTCAAGATATGGCTATACCCTTACAGATGACTTCTCAGATATGATTGACGATCCAGTTTATGTAGATGCAATGAGACTTTGCTCAATTGTTTTGAATTCTTTTAGGAACGGAGAAATTGGAGAGATATACCTGGTATATACCAGATTCAAGAATACGGTTGTACATGAACCAATCTTAATGAAATTGTTACCGGTTGAACAAAGTGAAATAGAGGAAGAAAAATCTTCTTCAGACAATATTCCGATGAATTTTGAACCAAAAGAAGAGGAAGCACTGGAGATGATTATTCCTAAATATATCACAAGTTTGATATATGGAGGAATGGTTGAATCAGTAGCAAGTGAAAATGGTGCTAGAATGCAGGCAATGGATTCTGCGACAAGCAATGCGGAAGACATGATTGGTAATTTAACACTACAGTATAACAGAGCTCGTCAGGGTTCCATCACACAGGAATTGACAGAGATTATTGCTGGCGCTCAAGCGATTTCGTAGAAATCCTGGGCGATTTCTTTGAAATTACTTGGTATCATGGTTATGCTGGATTGTGATTTGTTTTACGTAAGATATAGGATTTAAAGTAAAGAGAAAAGAAAGGAAATAGCAATGGCAGAAAAGACAATCGGAAGAATAACACAGATTATCGGCGCTGTTCTGGACGTAAAATTTCCGGAAGGTAAACTTCCTGAAATTAATGAAGCAATTCGTATAACCAGAAAAGATAAGAGTGTACTGGTTGTAGAAGTATCACAGCATTTAGGTGATGATACAGTCAGATGTATTGCCATGGGTCCGACTGACGGACTGGTCAGAGGAATGGAGGCTGAGACTACAGGCGCTCCGATTACCGTACCAGTAGGAGAAAATACACTAGGCAGAATGTTTAATGTATTAGGAGAACCCATTGATAATAAACCGGCACCAGAAGTTGATGTCTATGAACCAATTCATAGACCCGCTCCTGATTTTGCACAACAGGCAACAGAGGCAGAAATTCTGGAAACCGGTATTAAGGTAGTTGATCTTCTTTGCCCTTACCAGAAAGGTGGAAAAATTGGTCTGTTTGGTGGAGCCGGTGTTGGAAAGACAGTTCTGATACAGGAACTGATTCGTAATATCGCAACCGAACATGGCGGATACTCTGTTTTTACTGGTGTAGGTGAAAGAACAAGAGAAGGAAATGATTTATATTATGAAATGAAGGAGTCCGGAGTTATAGATAAAACGACCATGGTGTTTGGTCAGATGAACGAACCACCGGGAGCAAGAATGAGAGTAGGCTTAACCGGACTTACCATGGCTGAATACTTCCGTGATAAGGGTGGAAAGGATGTACTTCTTTTTATTGATAATATATTCCGATTTACTCAAGCGGGTTCAGAGGTTTCCGCATTATTGGGACGTATGCCTTCCGCAGTAGGATATCAGCCTACACTGCAGACGGAAATGGGTGCTTTACAGGAACGTATTACTTCAACGAAAAATGGTTCCATTACATCTGTACAAGCAGTATATGTACCTGCCGATGACTTGACCGATCCGGCACCTGCTACAACATTTGCACATTTGGATGCAACAACAGTTCTTAGCCGTTCTATTGTAGAACTTGGAATTTATCCAGCTGTTGATCCATTGGAATCCACATCCAGAATTCTGGATCCAAGGATTGTAGGAGAAGAGCATTATCAGGTAACCAGAGGTGTACAGGAAATTTTGCAGAAATATAAAGAATTACAGGATATTATTGCTATCCTTGGTATGGATGAACTGTCAGAAGATGATAAGCTTGTCGTATCAAGAGCCAGAAAGGTACAGCGCTTTTTATCACAACCTTTCTTTGTAGCAGGCCAGTTTACCGGATTGGAAGGAAAATATGTTCCAATTCAGGAAACAATCAGAGGATTTAAAGAGATAATTGAAGGAAAGCATGACGATATTCCGGAAAGTTATTTCCTGAATGCAGGCAGCATTGATGACGTACTTGCCCGTGTAAAGTAGAGGTGTGAGTATGGCAGAGGAAAATAAGAATTTTTTAATAAGGATTATTACTCCTGACAGAACCTTCTTTACAGGTGATGCCACTATGGTAGAGTTCAATACATCGGAGGGTGAAGTTGGTATCTATAAAAATCATATTCCAATGACTTTGATCGTAAAACCTGGTGTCCTTACCATTACGACTAAGGAAGGACAAAAAAAGGCAGCACTGCATGCAGGGTTTGTTGAGATTTTACAGGATAGTGTTACGATTTTAGCAGAGATTATCGAATGGCCAAGTGAAATTGATGAAATGCGTGCTGAGGCTGCAAGGGAACGGGCAGAGCATCTATTACAGGAAAAGAATCCGGAAACGGATATTGCTCGAGCTACAACATCATTACAAAGAGCGATTGCACGTATTAGTGCAATAAAATAATATTAATAGTACCCGCTTTGAACCGATTTCTATATGGTTTAGAGGGGTACTTTTGTTTTTGCTTCGCAAAATAGGATTCTCGGAATATACTAAGATAAAGACATTTATGGAGTATATATGAGGCAGAATCCTATTTTACCATTTTACATGTCATATCCTTATCCGATGTTTTATGAAGAAAAGGATAGGATGATGCAAGATTTGGAGTATATGCAACAATTATACCCAGATGAAGCAAAGAGAATACTGAAACGAGTTGTGGTATACTTAGAGAGAATTGATTATAGCGGAAGCATTATTTACGATGAATATCCAGACCAAGTTGGAATATATCGCATAGTAGCGTCAATACTTGATGATATAAAAAAAGAGAACGAAGAAGCTGGAATGATGTTATCAAGAGAGAAAGAATTATGGATGCAGGATTTAATCAAACTTGTGCTTTTTCAGGAGATATTTAGAAGAAGATATGAAAGAAAAAATGGATATTTAAAGTTTTAATTGGGAATTATTAATGGAAATTTTAGTTGAGGTTTACCCCAAAAACGTTTAAACTTAAATATGTTACACATAAGTATTTTAAGAGATATGGAAAATAATGAAAAAAGTTTGGATAAAACATAGGATAATTGCAGCTACTTTTATTATCGCGCTGATATTCTTTTCAACCTATCTGAATCAGGGAACGACTGATATGACAGTAGATATGAAGGAAGCATCATTGCCTATTGCAGAAGTGCTGTTAGATGGACAAAAAGTGAATGAAATGCACGGTTATGTGAATAAAATGGATATCAGTACAATCCGTGATTCGATTACGCCAATTAGAGAGAACCGTGCATTGTCTTTTGTTGTGCAAAAATATGGACAGGAAATATCAGAAGTCTCATTTGAGGTTCGTAGTGCAGATGGAAGCCGGTTAATAGAAGACAACAAAATCCTGAATTATAATGAGGATAGGGATACGATAGATGCTACTGTACATTTAAAAGATCTTATTGATGTAAATACGGAATATAACTTTGTTCTGATTCTAAAAATGGCAGAGGGACATGAAGCCTATTATTATACAAGAATTATTCAGAATGATGATTTATCGGCAAATGAAAAAATTGATTTCGCAAAGGATTTTCATAATAGGACCTTTGATAAGGAGCAGGCCAAGACACTTTCCAGGTATCTGGAGCCAAATTCAGAAGGCGATAATTCCACATTTGGACTTGTCAGCATACACAGTAGCTTAGATCAGGTTTCCTGGGGTAATATGAATGTAAGGCAAATTGAAGATCCCTCGATTACAATCTGTGAAATAGGAAAACAGACAGCATCCATATCCATGGATTATAACGTAAATGTAAAAGAGGGAAAGATAAGTAATTATTATCGCGTAAGAGAGTTTTACCGCATCCGTTACACGGCAAATAGATTTTATCTGCTATCCTATAACCGTACTATGGATGAAATATTTACAATGGAAAAAGAGTCTTTTGCGAATAATAAGATTATCCTTGGCATACAGAATAAGGGTACACAGATGATGGAAAGCGATGGTGGCAACATCCTGGCTTTCACAAATGGTGGAAGAGTATACAGCTATAATGTAGGGGAGAAAAAATTAGCAAGGCTGTTTGCATTCTATGATGAGGATCATTTTGATAAAAGAACCTATTATAATCAATCTAATGTAAAAATATTAAATGTTGAGGAAAACGGAAATGTATCCTTTATGGTTTATGGTTATATGAATCGTGGAACACATGAAGGAGAAGTCGGAATTGAAATATGTTATTTTAGTAGTGTGTTAAACACGATAGAAGAACAGATTTTTATTTCATCCGATAAATCGCCTAAAATTTTATCAACGGATGTACAGGAACTTTCCTATGTAAATAAAAGTGGTAAACTGTTTGTTTTTATGGATGGTACTGTATATCGTGTGGATACTACAGATCAGAGCTATGAAATTGTTGCGTCAGGCTTAAGTGAGGAAACATTTCATGTTTCCAATACAAATAAAATGATAGTATGGCAGGAAGAAAATAAAGTATATGCAAGTAAAAAACTGATACTGATGGATTTAAATACAGAAGAAAAATCAACAATTGACGTAAATGATGATGAATATATTATGCCAATTGGCTTTATGAATGAAGATTTGATATATGGTATTGCGGATGTATCAGATTTAGCCAGAAGTCAAATTGGTAGTATGATCTTTCCAATGAATCGCATTTTAATTCAGTCTGAAACGGGAAGCGTATTAAAAAATTATCAGATGGAGAATGTATACATTACAGATGGGTTCATTGAAGATAATCAGCTTACTTTAAAAAGGGTAAGTAAAAATCCGGACAGTCAGTCATATGAATCAATAGTCGATGATCAGATTTCAAGTAATGTAAAGAAATCAGAAGGCACGAATCATATCACCAAAGCTGTTACAGGAATTTATGAAACGATAGTACAGATAGAGTTAAAGAATGAAATAGATATCAAGTCAATCAAATTTTTAACACCAAAAGAAGTTTTGTATGAAGGTGGAAGAAAGGTAGAACTGGAAAATCAGGGAGACTATCAGAGATTCTTTGTGTATGCGCAGGGTAATATTATGAAGATATTTGTAGACCCGGCATCGGCTGTAAAATACGCTTATGATAATATGGGAACGGTAATTGATAATCTTGGTAATGAAATATACAAACGTGGTGAACTCAGTACGCGTAATCAGATTATGGCAATTAATGAAGAGATGATTACAGACGAGAAGAATTCACTTGCTGTTTGTCTGGATACTATACTGAAATATCAGGGTATATCAAGAAATACCGAATATCCGCTTGGGCAGGGTCAGAGTGCATATGATATTCTATCTCAGAATATGAAGAATGTAGATATTTTAAATCTTAGCGGTTGCAATATGGACGTCATTCTATACTATGTAAACAGAGATATTCCAGTGCTTGCCTGCATGAATGGCCAAAGTGCAGTTCTGGTGATTGGATTTAATGAACAGAATACCGTTTTAATGGATCCTCAAACAGGGACGATTTATAAAAAAGGAATGAACGATTCAAGAACTATGTTCGAGGAAAATGGAAATCAATTTATCACATATTCTTTTAGAAATAGTATTGATATTAAATAAATAAAAAACGGATACCAAACAGAAAAATCTGTCCGGTATCCGTTTATACTTGTATTACTTAAATATTATGTTTCGATAACGGTCGAGTGAAAATAAGAGAATCATACCAAGTATACCACATGATATGATTTCACCGATTGTAACCGTAATAAAGGAAAGCCATAAAGGTCTGACACCATATGCATACAATAGAATAAAGGGAACGATAAGTGCATTTGCAAGAATCGGACCGATAGGAGACAGCCACTTATATTTGCGTAATAAATAAGTCACATAAGCACCTATCAAGGTTGCAATACTACCAAACACGATATC